>DATHFW010000242.1:0-2843 GCA_035317945.1 Steroidobacteraceae bacterium
AGGACTATGATGCGAAGCTGCGGGCCGATCTGGGCGCCGCCGACGTGCGCGATCTGGTGATCGTCTCGGGACCCGACCTCGAATCGATACTGCGCAGTGCCGAGCGCGCGGCGCGCGCACTGCAGGGCCTGGTGGATGACAAAACGATCGGCGGATTTGAGAGTCCCGCCAATTACCTGCCGAGCATGGCGACACAAGAGGAACGCCGCAGCAACCTGCCGAGCGCATCTGAATTGAGCGCCAATTTGAAGAAAGCGCTGGACGGCTTGCCGTTGCGCGCCGATCGATTGCAGCCCTTCCTCGAGGACATCGAAGCCACGCGCCACGCGGCGCTGGTCGCCTCGCGGGACTTGGTAGGCACCTCGTTGAACGCCGGCTTCGATGCTTTAATCCTTCACCGCAGAGATCAATGGACCGCGCTGCTGCCGCTGCGCAGCGCGGCGGCAGGCAGCACGATCGACATGGCTCGCGTAGTTGCGGCGCTGAAAGACGCCAAGCTGGAGGACGCGCAGGTGCTCGACCTCAAGCAAGAGTCGGACACGCTGTATGCCAGCTATCTTTCCGAGGCAATCCGCTTTTCACTCGCCGGCTTTTTGGCGCTGACCGTTCTGTTGCTGATTGCATTGCGTTCGCCGCTGCGCGTCGCGCGCGTGCTGGCGCCCTTGGTGCTCTCTGTGCTCACGGTTGCCACGGGCCTCGCCATCGCCGGCGTGCACTTAACCATTCTGCACCTGGTGGGCATGCTGCTCATTGTGGCCGTCGGCTCGAACTACGCGCTGTTTTTCGACCGTCAGGCCCATGCCGAAGACGGCGGCGGCGAAGCGCTCACTCTGGCATCACTGGTCATTGCCAATGCCAGCACGGTAATCGGCTTCGGCCTCTTGTCCTTCTCGCAGGTTCCGGTGCTCGTCGCATTGGGCACCACGGTGGCGCCGGGAGCATTTCTCGCACTGCTGTTCGCCGCGATCGGTGCGCCCGCCGCAAACGCTCATGCGCAGCATTCTTAAGCCCGCTGCGCCCGGCCGGGCGGCCGCGACGCAGATGGTTTGGTTCCCGGGCGCGTATCACACGGCGCAAGATTTCCTGGACGCGGGATTTGCGGAAGCGGTTCTCGAGCGGCAGCTGCCGCTGGATCTTCGGTTCGTCGATTTGGAAATGCGGCATCTGGATGATCGAGAACCTCTCGAGCGGCTGCGTCACGAGATCGTGTTGCCGGCGCTCGGATCGGGAGTGTCGATTTGGCTGGCGGGAATATCGCTCGGCGGCTTGGCCGCGCTGGACTATGCCAGCTCCCATCCCGATGAGTTCGATGGACTGTGTCTGCTGGCGCCCTATCTCGGAAATCGCATGCTGCTCAACGAAATCGCCGCGGCCCGGGGGCTGGCCGGATGGGAACCGGGTGAACTTGCGCAAGCCGATGCGGAACGCCGAATATGGCGCTACCTCAAGGTGCGAGTCGCCCCGCGACCGCTGTACTTAGGATACGGGCAGGATGACCGATTCTCAGCGGCGCATGGCCTGCTGGCGCAGGAACTGTTGGCGCAGGGGCTGCCGGCGGACGCCGTCGATGTCATCGGCGGCGGCCATGAATGGTGCACGTGGATCAAGCTGTGGGAGAATTTTCTGGACTCGCGTTTCAAATGAACCAAGAAAGCGACCCGCCCGGCCGGTGGACGCCTTCCCCGCTGTTGTTGGCGTCCGGCGCCCTACACTTGGGCGCAGCGGCGGCCGTTTTCGCGAGGCCGCGCGCGTGGCCTTGGGCGCTCGGCGCGGTGGTCTTGAACCACGTCGCATTGGCGGCGGCCGGCCTTTGGCCGCGAAGCCAGCTGCTGGGCCCGAATTGGACACGCCTGCCCGCGCAAGCCGGCATCACGGCAGGTGTCGCGCTTACCATCGATGACGGACCTGAGCCTGATGTCACGCCGCAAGTCTTGGCGCGGCTCGAGGAGTACGGCGCGTGCGCAACTTTTTTTTGCGTCGGCGAACGCGTGTTGCGTTATCCGGATATCGCGCAAGAAATCGTGCGACGCGGCCATGCCATTGAAAATCACAGTCAGCGGCACCGGCACAACTTCTCATTGCTGGGGCCCGGCGGAATGAGCACCGAGATTTCACGCGCGCAGGAGAGCATCTTTCGCGTGACCGGATGCCGGCCGAAATTCTTTCGCGCGCCGGCGGGTCTGCGCAATCCGTTTCTCGATCCGGTACTGGTGCGCCTGAAACTGCGCCTTGCCAGTTGGACACGCCGCGGATTCGACACGGTGAACGGCGATCCGGATGCCGTGTTCCGGCGTCTGGCCCACTCGCTGCAAACAGGCGATATTTTGTTGTTGCACGACGGCCATGCGGCGCGCAGCCGCAGCGGCCGGCCGGTGATACTGGAAGTCCTGCCGCGCCTGCTCGACGCACTCAACGTCCAGGGCTTGACCCCCGTGACGCTGCGCTCGGCGTTGGCGTGAAAACCATGAAACCATTGCTGCTTGCGGAATATACGGCGACCAGCTGCATCGGCCGGGGTGTGACGCCGACGCTGAGCGCCCTCATCGAGCAACGCAGCGGACTTGCGCGCTGCGAATTCGAAACGGTGAAAATCGATACCCACGTCGGCGAAGTACCCGGCGTCGATGCGCAGCGTCTGCCCAAAGACTTGCAGATATTCAATTGCCGCAACAACCGCTTGGCCGAGCTTGGCATGCAGCAAGACGGATTTTTCGACGCCGTGCAAGCGGCGGCGGCACGATGGGGCCGCCGCCGTGTCGGGGTGTTCATCGGCACGAGCACGGCCGGCATCATGCAGACCGAACTGGCTTATCGAGCGCGTGATGCCGTCAGCGGGGCGCTGC
>DATHFW010000243.1:0-3222 GCA_035317945.1 Steroidobacteraceae bacterium
GTTGCCAATGCACAATTTGAAGTGAGCGATGCGGTCAGCTACTCAGGCAAGGAGTTCGACGTGATCGCCTTCTTCGATTGCCTGCACGACATGGGCGACCCAGTGGGCGTCGCGCGTCATGCACGTCAGGCGCTCAAGGCCGATGGCACGGCGATGATCGTTGAGCCCTTTGCAAACGACAAGCTGCAGGACAATCTGAACCCTGTCGGGCGCGTCATGTACGGCGCCTCCTCGCAAATATGCGTGCCGGTATCGCTGGCGCGCAAAGGGCCGGCGCTGGGCGCCCAGGCCGGCGAAGCGCGATTGCGGGAAGTCGTGGTCACCGGCGGCGGATTTGGGAAATTTCGCCGCGCGACCGAGACCCCGTTCAATTTGGTGCTGGAGGCGCGACCGTAGCTTGTCTATCGGGGCTGCATTCTGACGGCGCCGTCGAGACGGATGGTCTCGCCGTTCAGCATCACGTTCTCCAGAATTTGCACGATCAGCGCTGCGAATTCATCGGGCTCGCCGAGACGCGGCGGAAAGGGCGTCTGTTTGCCGAGTGAGTCCTGCGCTTCCTGAGGAAGGCCCTTCATCATCGGCGTGGCAAACAAGCCCGGGGCCACGGTCATGACGCGTATGCCGCTCGATGCCAGCTCACGCGCCATGGGCAAGGTCATGGCAACGATGCCGCCCTTGGAGGCCGAGTAGGCAATCTGTCCGATTTGTCCATCGTATGCGGCAACCGACGCCGTCATGACAATGACCCCGCGCTCGCCTTGGGCATTGGGCGAATTGAGTTGCATGGCCACGGCGGCCGCTTTGGCGACCAGCACGGTACCGAGCAGATTGATTTCGATCATCTTGCGAAAAGAACTTCCCGCCATGGGGCCTTGCCGGCCGACGAGGCGGCCTGGAGTGGCGATTCCTGCGCAATTGATGGCTGCGTTGATGCCGCCCATGGAACCTTGCGCCTGCTTCACGGCAGCGTCCACCGCCGCCTCGTCGCTGACATCGGCGGTGATGAAGGTTGCACGCTCGCCCAATGCCGCGGCAGCGGCATTTCCCGCAGCCGCACTCAGATCGAAAATAGCGACCTTGCCGCCGCCCTGCACGATTCGATTTGCGACCGCGAGGCCAAGGCCTGAGGCTCCGCCGGTGACGATGGCATTCGCTTCCTTCAATTGCATGCAATAACTCCTTCCAAGTTGGCCAGCGGATGCGTCGCACCCGCCCAGGGATCGGCAAACATCGCCTCGACGGATGCGTCGTTGACCTCGTCGATGTGCTGCGGACGCCACACGGGCGCATTGTCCTTGTCGATGATCATCGCCCGAACGCCTTCGATGAAGTCGCCTTGAATGAAGCAGTGGCGCACCAGCCCGAGCTCCATTCGCAGGCACTCGGCCAGGCTCATCGATTTTCCACGCTTCAGCTGTTCCAATGTGACGGCCAACATGGTGGGCGAGCGGGTGTTGATCAGATCGACGGTCTGCCTGGCCCACTCCAGGAACTGCGGCCGGCTCTCCCCTTCGAGCGAGCTAAGCAAGGCCGGCACGCTCGCCGCTGCGAAATGCTGATCGATGGCGGGGCGAATCGCCGCGAGCGGCGCCGGCGGCAGATCAACGCCGGCCAATCTTTGAATGACGCCGTGGATTGCGGCGCGCGAGTCCTCGCTCCGATGAGCAGCGCTGAAGTTCAGTGCCGCCAACTCGGTTTCCAGCAAGTCCACGCTGCTGCGCGGCAGGTACACGTCGGCGAGTCCCGCATACAAGGCGTCGGGTGCGCGAATCTGCACGCCGGTCAACGCGAGATAGGGTCCCAAGGCGCCGCTCAGGCGCGACAAGAAGTAGCTGGCGCCCACATCCGGAAAGAATCCAATGGCCACCTCCGGCATCGCCATGCGGGTGCGGTCCCCCACGATGCGCAGCCGCGAGCCTTGCGAGATGCCCATGCCGCCGCCCATGACTATGCCGTCGATCAGGGCGATGTAGGGCTTCGGGTAGGAATGCAGCAGGTAGTCCAGCGGATACTCCGTGACGAAGAAATCGCGGTGCAGGCTGTCCCCGTTTTTTTGACTCTCATAGATCGCGCGTATGTCGCCGCCGGCGCAAAACGCTTTCTCGCCCGCTCCTTTGATGAGCACGGCATTGACGCTCGCATCGGCCGCGAATTGTTTCAAAGCCGAGCGCAGTTGCACGATCATGTCCAGCGACAGCGCATTGAGCGCAGCGGGACGGTTCAGGGTGATGACCGCGATGCGGTTGCGGATCTCGCTCTGAATCAAGCGTTCCGCCAATCGGGTTTGCGCTTCTCCAAAAAGGCGTTCACGCCTTCGCGCTGATTTTCGCCGTCGAACAAGTCGACGAAGCGCTCGCGTTCCAGCGCCAGGGCAGCGCCGCGCGGCGTGCCTTGCCGGGCCTGATGAATCAAGGTCTTGCTGTAAGCCACGGCGCCGGGACTCAAGGTCGACACGCGCTTGGCGAGTTCCAGTGCCGCAGGCAGCGCTTGGCCGCGCGCCACGACTTGTTCCACCAAACCGATGCGCAGAGCGGTCTCGGCATTGACCCGTTCATTGGTCAATATCATGCGCTTTGCCCAGCCCTCACCCACCAGCCAGGGCAAGGTCTGGGTGCCGCAGCCGCAGGGGAGCAAGCCGACCGAGGCTTCGGGCAGCGCCATCTGAGCATGCTCCTCGCAGATGCGCATGTCGCAGGCCAGCGCGCATTCCAGGCCGCCGCCCATCGCGTAGCCGTTCATCGCGGCAATGAATACCGGACGCGATTCCTGCAGCGCCTCGAAGGTCGAGCCGAATCTTTGTGCCATCAAGCGGGCGTGTACCTTGTCGCCGCTCGCAAACTCCTTCAAGTCGGCGCCCGCGCTGAAGAACTTCTCGCCGCGGCCTGTGACCACGGCCGCGCGTACCTGCAAATTGCGATTCAAATCGCCGATGAGCGTGTGCAATTGCGTAAGCCCCGCGGCGGTGAAGGTGTTGGCCGAGGGATTGTTCAAGGTCACCAGGGCGACGGACCCGTCGATCGAGCATTCAATCATCGTTCAGCTCCGGCCTTAAGACTTCTGTTTATACAAGTTGATGATGGCGGAGAAGTCCTGGCCGCCCGCGCCCTGCGCGCTGAGCATCTGGTACAGCTGCTGCGCCAGCGCACCCAACACGACGGGTTGCTTGGAGAGCTTCGCCGCATCGACGGCGAGTCCCAGATCTTTGAGCATCAGGTCCGCGCC
>DATHFW010000244.1:0-2814 GCA_035317945.1 Steroidobacteraceae bacterium
TCGAAATGCGTGCCGACCATATTCAATCGTTTGGCAGTGGAATTCATGAGCTGTGCAAACGTAGCTTCGGTTCCGGCGACGCGCTCGGCCAGCGCGATGGTGGCATCGTTGCCGGACTGCACGATCATCCCAAGGATGAGATCTTGAACCGATACGGGTTTGCCCAGTTCGATGAAGGTGCGCGACCCTTCCGATCGCCACGCATGTTCACTGACGGTGACCATGTCCTCCAGCTTGAGCTTTCCGACTGCCAGCTCCTGGAAAACGATGTAGGCCGTCATCAGTTTCGTGAGGCTGGCCGGCTCCATCCGGGCCGTAGCATCTTTGGCGGCCAGTATTTTGTCGGTTTGATAGTCGATCAGAATGTAAGAGCGCGCGTCGACTTGGGGCGCACTCGGAATGGGCATGACCGGCGGCGCTGCCGCAGCGGCGGTCGGGGCTGGCGGAGGCGCCGCTGCCCAGCAGGCCGCGGCGATGAGGGTCGCGAACGAGAGACTCGCAATCAGGTGACGATACATGGTTGACGCATACCCTAATAAAAGCCGGTTAGTGTACTTCGGTTCGCCGCGCGGCAATAGATGATCAATCGAGCGCCAGATGAGCATCATTGATGCCGGCGCGGCCCAGCGCAGCGACGATGCGATCGAATTGAGCGACGCTGGGCACCGGACCGATGCGGACTCGATACATCCTGCGGCCCGCGATTTCATCGTCGCGCACGAATATCTTGCCGTAGCCGCCGCCGCGCAATTTTTCCATCAGCCGTTCGGCATTCTTCGGATCGCTGAATGCGCCGGCCTGAATGAAGAGCGCTGCTGGTACGGCGACCTGCGCGACCGTGGCGTCCGCGGCCGGGGAGCCCGCGGCCGGGGAGCCCGCGGCCGCGGCAGCAGGCGATGCCGCTTCGAGCGGTGAAACCGTGAGCGGCGCGGCGACAGGCGCTGAATCCGCCGCCGCCGTGATGGGCGTTTGCGGCGCCGGCGCCGCCGGCGTAGGCACAGGCGCGGGCGCGGCATCGAGGCTGCGCACTTCGACCATGGCAGTGCCGTTGCGCAGCATGTCCAGTTTCGACGCTGCCGTGTAGGAGAGGTCGATGATGCGATTGCCGACGAAGGGGCCGCGATCGTTGACGCGAACCACCACACTGCGCCCATTTTGTAGATTGGTGACGCGCACATAGGCGGGCAAGGGCAGAGTCTTGTGGGCAGCCGTCATGCCGTACATATCGTAGGTCTCGCCGGTGGAGGTTCGGACCTTGTGGAAGCCCGGTCCATACCAAGACGCGACACCGCGTTCCAAGTAGCCGACGTTCGATGACAGCACGTAGTAGCGCTTGCCCAGGACATCGTAGAACGGGGGATTGCCGCTGCGTGAGCGCGGCTCACTGCGCGGCACCGCGTCCGGCACCGATTGCGCCGGCGGCGGCGGCGTCTCGGGCTCCGGCGTTGCGGCGGGACTGGGGCTCTCGGGGCGCGGCGGCGCGCTGAAACAGGCGGTGAGCCCGACTGCGACTGCGGCGCAAAGCGGCAGGGCCAGCGCGCGGGCCGGCTTCACGGCGGCGTCGTAGAGGCCGAGGGCGAAGTGGGCGCCGCGGCCGAGGTGGAGGCGACCTGTGCGGCGTCGTTCTCGAGCATTCGCTGCTTGATCGCGGTGGCAAGTTCGTAGACGGCCATGGCGTACAGGGCGCTGTGGTTATACCGGGTGATCACATAGAAGTTGTTGTAGCCGACGCGCCAATGCACGCCGTCCGGCTCGTCGACGGCAATCAAGATCACGGGCGCGTCCGCAGGCAGCGCGCTGTCGAAGCTGACGCCTTTCGCGCCGAGCGAGGCCACGGTCTCCGACAGCGCCAATTTGCGGCCGTCCAAATCACCGGCCTTTTCAGGCGGCACGGTGGCTTCGCCCAACACCGGTTCGCCGGCATTCCAGCCGTGTTCCTTCAAGTAATTACCGACGCTGGCGCAGACATCCGGCCAATCGCTCCACAGATCGATGCGGCCGTCCGCATCCGCATCCACCGCATAGCGCCGGTAGTTCGAGGGCATGAACTGCGGCGCACCCATCGCACCCGCATAGGATCCTTTGATGGTCTTAGGATTGAGGCGTCCGTCGCGGGTGAGCAGCAGAAACTGTTCCAGCTCGTCGCGAAAGAATTTCTCGCGGGCGGGATAATCGAATGACAGCGTGACCAGCGCATCGAGCACCCGATACGAGCCGGTGCGCCGCCCATAAAAAGTTTCCACGCCGACAATGGCCGCGAGGTACTCCGGGGCCACGCCGCTGTGCACACTGGCTTGATCGAGCGCCTTACGGTGAGCGGCCCAGAACTCCATGCCCTCTTGAATGCGCCGTTCGGTCACAAAGATGGGCCGATACTCGTACCAGAGTTTGGCCTTCTCGGCGGGCTTGCCCATGGCCTCAACAATGGCCGGTTGAAACTCGGCACCCTTCAGCAGCTTGCGCAGAGCATGCTTCTTGAAGGCATAGGCATCGGCCATGTGGGCGATGAACTCTTTGACATCGCTGCGCTTGGTGTCGATGGCGGCAGCGGGCTCGATGCAAAGCGCCAGCAGCGCGGCTACGCCGAACAGAAGCTTGAGGTGAAATGGGCGGCGCACGCGGGGCTTGTTCCTAGGATCCAATCAGTTTGCGGTGGGAATGCAGCGACATGAGGATGCCGAAACCGGCCAACAAAGTGACCATGGAGGTGCCGCCATAGCTGATCATGGGCAGCGGCACGCCGACCACGGGCAGGATGCCGCTGACCATGCCTGAGTTGACGAATACATACACAAAAAAGCTGAGCGCGATGGC
>DATHFW010000245.1:0-14343 GCA_035317945.1 Steroidobacteraceae bacterium
TCGTGTGAAAGACGCGGCTGCTGCCCATGCCGCTGCGGGATCGACGGGCGTACTGCTGAGCGCCTCGTAGGCGCTCAGCAGTACGCCCGTCGATCCCGCAGCGGCATGGGCAGCAGCCGCGTCTTTCACACGAATTGTGCCGAAGGTTGTTCCCCAAATCACGGCGAGCAAAAACGCCGCAATGAGTGGGAACAGGATCTGCGGTTTGGCGAGCCGAGCAAGTCCGCGACGAATGGTGGCTGCTAGGAGCATCGACACCACGCGCGCAATTCCGGGACCATATGATGCTGCAGGGCGGCCATGCGCACCGCATCGTCAAAGGTAGATCCTGCGGCACTGCTCATAGAGTTCGATCACTCGATGTCCTAGCGAACATCAAATCGTCGTCGTTCAGGGAATTCCTGACATCTCGCCAGTTTTCGCGGCCTCATATGAGGAGCGTGAGGCATGGGGATGCAGTTCCACGCCTGTTGCTTTGAAGCGCGTACTCACTCTACCGCTTGTCCATTGGCTGCTGATAGCGGTTACATCGATAACTGGGCGGTAGCGCGCACAAACGCGTCGGCAGCCTTTGCTGGACTCTGTAGGGAAATATGGATTATTGGACGCTGTTCCGCGAAGGCTGCTGAATATCGGCTGACGGACCAGGGGGTTGAACTAGAGGGAATCGATCGCTCCCTCCGGGGACCCGCGTTTCAGCACATCGGGCAGTGCTTTGCCGCTTTCGGTAAACGACAGGGATACCGAATTCAGGCAGTGCCGCTCACCCGTGGGACGCGGGCCATCGGGAAACACGTGGCCGAGATGGCTGCCGCAGCGCGCGCAAACCTCCTCTACCCGAATCATGCCGTAGCTGGTGTCGCGAATGCGTTTGATGTGCGATTCATCGTAGGGTCTGAAGAAGCTCGGCCAGCCGGTGCCCGAGTCGAACTTCGCGTTCGAGCGGAATAAGGGCAGACCGCAGAATCGGCAGGTGTAAGTGCCGTCCTTCTTGTTGTCGAGGAATACGCCGCAAAACGCCGCTTCAGTGCCGTGTTGCAGCAGCACGCGACCCTCGTCGGCGTTGAGACCGGCGGTGATCTCGCTGCGCTGAGCCTCGTTGGGGGGAGTCAAGTCAAATGCCGTCATGCGCGCCCTCTCCGTTTGCCGTTACAGTTGCGCCAGGCCCCATTCTAATACGGAGAGACCCGGTGGCTTCAGATAAACCCGTACCCGACACCCCCCAGGCAAAATACCAACGATTGATCCTATCGCCGCCGCGCGCCCGGCAAAGTACCGCCCGCAGCGGTACGGAAACCGAGATTCTCCCGCAGCTCAAGCAGGGCGTGGTGCTCATGATGGGCGACAACCCGGAACTGCCTCCGATGCCTGCGCGGCCTGGTTTGCTTGATTTCCTCAAGCTTCGTATGACCGACGCGACATTTCGGCACTTGCTCGCAAGCGCCAAGCGAGCATTGGATGCCGGGCATGAAGAGAAAATCGTCCTGGCTTGCCTGCTCCATGACATTTCCAACGGATGCTTCTTGCGCCCCGATCATGGCTACTGGGGCGCTCAGATGATCGCGCCCTATGTCGATGAGGAGATTGCCTGGGCGGTTCAATATCATCAGGCGCTCCGATACTTTGCCGACGAGTCGGTGGGATACGCGTATCCGGAATCCTACCTGCGTTTTTTTGGCGCCGACTATGTACCGCCCGACTATATTCGCCACGACGCGCTGATCGCCAAACAGCATCGCTGGTACATGAGCGCTCGCCTCGTAACGCTGTATGACAATTATTTCTTTGAGAAATCCGACCCGGTCGATCCCGATCTGTTTGCCGATATCGTCGGCAGGCATTTTCGGCAGCCTGCTCAAGGTCTGGGTTTCGACGGCTCCGGCGTTGCACACATGTGGCGCACGATCATCTGGCCCGACAATGCACTTTGAACGAGCCCCTAAGGGGGCAACCTCGGAAGTTTCCTGGCGTCCTTGGGAAGCGGGTACTGCGCCGCATTGAGCTGCATGCCGAGAAAGGTGTAGTAACCCACGATTCCGGTCAGGTCGACCACCCCCTTGGTGCCAAAGCGCGACTTGGCGCGTTCGAACGTCGCATTGGATACTTGCTTGTTCTTCAGCAACTCCATCGAGTATTCGTACACGGCTTCCTCGTCAGGATTCATGGCTGTCGGGCGTCGGCCCTCGGCGATGGCGTCGGCAATTTCCTGCCGAATGCCGGACTTCAGCGCGATCGGATAGTGGACGAACCATTCATAGTCCTGGGTCCATTCCCGCGCCGTAACCAGGATTGCAAGCTCGCTGAGCGTATTGCCGATGGCCGATTTGTAGCGCAGGTAGTCGCCCATCGCGCGCGCTTGCGACATCACCTCGGGGCTGTGCATCAACGGCTCGAAGGGCCCGAATACCGGAACTTTGCGTGCCGCCTCGAAGTCGGCCGCCGCCTGTTTCTGCTCCGCCGTGTACTGCGCCGGAGGGATTGTCGGCAGCCTTTCCGCGGCGTGGGCCCCAGAAACGGCCAAGGCCAGGAGTGCGGTCAGACTTAAGCAAGGTGAGTGCATGCGTGCGACCCGTTTGGATTGGCAATTGAGTGACCTCGGCGCGGGCGGCCGGGACATAACGGTCGCCCAGCCGACACGTCGCCCAGCCGAAACCCACTATCCGACCTGATTCGCTATTTTTGCTCCGCGTAGATCTTGACCAGCCGGTACAAGAACTCGCGGCCCTCGAGCAGCGACTTCACACCGACGTATTCGTTGAGACCATGGATATTGCCGAGATCGGGTCCGGAGAAAATCGGCTCCACGCCGAAGGTTGGGATACCCACCGCATTGGTAAATTCGCCGTCGGTGGCACCTGCCTGCAGAATCGGCAGCACCGGGACGCCGGGCCAGAACTCGGCGGTCAATTTCTCGATCGGCGCCATGATCTGCGGGGTGAGCGGCGGCGGTGAAGCGGTGGGTCCGCGCGTCTCGGGCGAGGAAATCTTGACCGCCGGGTCGGCCACCAGCTCCTCGAGCTTGGCGCGCACGGTCTCGGCGCTGACGCCGGGGAAGATCCGACAGTTGATATTCGCGCGTGCGCGCTGCGGCAACGCGTTGGTGGCATGGCCGGCGTCGAGCATGGTCGCGACGCACGTGGTACGCAGCGTCGCATTCCAGCTCGGATCCTTGGCAGAGACCACCGCCAGCGCCTGCGTGTCGCCGGGGTTTTTCAGAAACGCGTTCATGGCATTCGCGACTTCCGTTTCGCCCTTGGCCGCCTGGATCTTGGCCATGCCCGTGAAGTACCCTCGATTGCCGTCAGTGAACTGTGCGGGAAACTCATAGGCGCTGATGCGCGTGACCGCTGCCGCGAGATGATAGATCGCGTTGTCCTTGATCGGCCGCGAGCTGTGGCCGCCCTTGTTGGTTACCTCGAGCCGGTAATTCTGCGGAAATTTCTCGCCGGCCTCGACTTCGAGGGCAATTCGGTGCCCGCTCGTATCGAGCTCTCCGGCGGCGCCCTCGTTGAGCGCGAATGCGGCGTCGATGAGTTCGCGGCGATTCCGCGTGAGCCAATCAGCGCCATTGAACGCGCCTGCAGTCTCTTCGCCGCAGGTGAGCGCCACTTTGAGCGTGCGCCGGGGCCGGTAGTTTTCGCTGCGGTAGCGAATGAGCGTGTCCACCCAGATGGCGGCCTCAGCCTTGTCGTCGCTGGCGCCACGCGCGTAGAACGAGCCGTTCTCTTCAACCAGCTTGAAAGGATCTCGTGTCCAATCCTCGCGTTTGGCTTCCACCACGTCGATGTGCGCGAGCAGCAGAATTGCCTTGAGCTTGGGATCCTTGCCCGGATAAATGGCGACCAGTCCCCCTTCCTTCGGGTGATCGGGCGCCGCGAATGAGTGCAGATCGCTGTCCGGGAAACCGGCCGCCTTCAACCGCGCGGCCATGCGTTCGGCGGCAAGGGTGCAACTACCGGCAGACAAGGTGGTGTTGGTCTCGACCAGTTCTTTGTATAACTCGCGAAAACGCTGCTCGCCGGCCGGCGTATCTTGAGGCGGAACGGCAAAGGCCGAGAATGAAGCGATGGCGGCAGCGACGGCGAAAAGCAATCTCATAATGACTCCGTAAGGGTGGGTGTGCGCTCGGCCCGGCTCAGCGCGCCTGATGCGCTTTGACTTTTTCGACATACCGATCGCGCAGCTCGGTCTGACGGGATTTCATCTCTACCGGGCGGCCCGCAATCCAAACCTGATCCGCCAGTGTCGTGACCTCGAGCGGATCGCCGCTCCAGAGCACCAAGTCCGCGCTCCGGCCGACGGCGATACGGCCGTGCGTCGCCCCCAGTCCGAAGATATCGGCCGGTGTGGAAGTGATGGCGGCGAGCGCAGATTCCCACGGCAGACCATGGGCAACTGCGTTGCCGGCCAGTTGGCGAACCAGTCGCGCTTGCGGGGTGTCGCCGCTCGAGAAGGCGATGCGCACGCCGGCACGTTGCAGACGCGCTGCGTTTTCCAGAGTCGAGGCAAGCCGGTCGAAATCGAGCGGTAGGTCATCGAGTGGATTGAGAATCACGGGGACATTGGCCTTCGCGAGTTCCTTTGCAACCAACCACGCTTCGTTGCCCCCCAGAATGACGGGTTTCATCCCGTTGCGTTCGGCAAACGTGACGACGCCCAAGATGTCCGCCGCGCGATCGACCTGAAACACGACCCGGCCGCCGGTCAGATAGCGGGTCAGCGCTACTCGGCCCGCGGCATGCAGCAACGCCCCCTGACCGATCGCCCCCGGAGCGCGCGCCTCGTGAATCGCCTGTTCCAAAAGCATATATTCAGCGGCGCGCGTTCCGCCGGCGACCTTGGCGCCGACAGCTCCCATTTGCACGAACAGCGAGCGGCTGCGGGCCAGTGCCGCATCGTATCGGCCATCGAGCACAACCGCCGAGCCCTGACCTCCAATGATGCTGTCTGCAGCACTGGGCGCCAGCACCGTCCAAGTCACGCCTTCGATGCGTGTGATCGGTACGACGATCGAGCGCGGGTTGTACGCCAGCGTGACGTCGAGCTCGGGACGCCACTGCTGGTCCCATTCAGGGGACTTAAGATTCAGAGTCGCATCGACGGTCTGCGCCTCCCCGGCGATTTCTTCAAGACCGATATCGGTCAGTCCACCGAACAGTCCCGGTGTGAGCTCCTTGCCCTTGGCATCGATCACCGTTGCGCTCGACGCGCCGGCATCCGAACCGATCGCGACGATCAATCCGCCGCGCACCACGACGTCGGTGTTTTTCAATGTGCCTTTTGCAGAGGCCGTGTGAACGGTCGCACCGCGAATGACGAAATCCTGGGCGATGGCGCACTGGGCACCCATGAAGCCGCCGGCCATGCAGACTATGAGGTAGAGAGATTTCATAGCGGCGCCTCCGCGATGTGGCGGCCCAATAGGAAATCGGAGCGCGGTTTGGCGGGTGGATGCGCGCGATCGAACTTGAGAGCGCCGTCGATGAACACCTGCTCCGCGAGCGCATAGACGCTGAACGGGTTGCCGTTCCAGATCACCACATCTGCTCCCTTGCCGGCCTCGAGTGTCCCAATTTGATCCTGAAGACCCAGCGATTTGGCCGGATTGGCGGTGAGCCAACGGATCGCGCGCTCCGGCGCAACGGCCAATCCCGCGCGCTGGCCATGCGCCATTGCTTTGGCAGCCTCCTGGTTCAAGCGCTGGATGCCATCGCCTGAATCGGAGTGAACGATGGCGCAGCTGCGCTCGGGAAAGTCCACGATCGCCAAATTTTCCTGCACGCCGTCATAGGCTTCCATTTTGAAACCCCACCAATCCGCCCACATCGCCGCACACACACCTTTGTCGGCCAGGCGATCGGCGATCTTGTAGGCCTCGACAGCGTGGTGGAACGCAACAATCTTGAATCCAAATTCATCGGCCACGTCGAGCATGGTCGCCATTTCATCTGAGCGATAGCAATGCATGTGCACGCGAATATTTCCCTTGATGACCTCCGCCAGAGTTTCGAGCTTCAGGTCGCGCTTCGGCGGACTGGGAGGCATGAGCTCTTTTTCTGCGGCGGCATCCTTGTCCTTGGATTTTTTAGCGGCGCCGTCGGCGCGCTCCGCTTTCTTTTTGTTGAACTCGGTCAATTCGCGGTTGTACTTGTCCCATTGCTGCTGGTAGTCCTGCGCGTCTGCGAAGGCCTGGCGATAACCCGCGACATTGCCCATGCGAGTCGACGGTGCTTGATGCTTTTCGCCGTATACGCGTTTCGGATTCTCGCCGCAGGCCATTTTGAGTCCGTAAACCGCGCCGGGAAACTTCATGGCTTGGTAGGTCACGCCCTGCACATTCTTGACCACCACCGAACGGCCGCCGATGAGATTCGCCGAGCCGGGCAAAATCTGCATGGTCGTCACGCCGCCTTCGAGCGCAGCCTCGAATCCGGGATCTTGCGGCCAGACGGAATGCTCGGCCCAAACGTTCGACGTGACCGGAGCCGTCGCTTCGTTGCCGTCATCGAGTCCCTTGACCGCGGGGCTGGCGTATACGCCCAAGTGCGAGTGGATGTCGATGAGGCCGGGCGTTACCCATTTGCCCTTCGCATCGACGACGCGCGCGTCGCCGGGCGCGGCAAGTCCTTTGCCGATCGCTTGGATGCGGCCGTCGGCGATCAACACATCGGCGCCTTCCAGGCGCTCACCCGTGCCTGTGAGCACGGTTGCGCCTTGGATCAGTACCGGTGTGCTGGCGGGCACCTGATAGGTTGAGGGGAACGGCTCAGCTGCCAAGGCCCCGGATACGGCGCAAGCCACCGAAGAAAGCAGCACGAGGCGCGATAGCATGTTCATCTTGTTCGGACCGTCCCCGTTGTTATTGGCGCCGCGCCCCGATTCTTGAAGCGCGGGAGCGCGATTATAGTGTGTTGCGCTTAAAGGGACATGACCTTCGTTGAATAGAGCAAGTCGTCCGTCACGTCCAATCAACCAGCTTGTCCAGCTGCGAGCCGGCCATCAATAAATCTACCGCAGCTTGAAGACCGTTCCGATCCTCACTGTCGAATCGCGCCAATTCCGGGCTATCGACATCCAGCACGCCCAGCAGGCGCCCATGCTGAACCAAGGGCAGCACGATCTCGGAGCGCGACGCAGCGTCGCAGGCGATGTGTCCGGGAAATTCATTGACGTCGGGTACGATCAGAATTTCGCGGCGTTGAGCGGCGGTTCCGCAGACGCCGCGACCCATGGCGATGCGCACGCACGCGACGTTGCCTTGAAACGGACCCAATACCAGCTCGCCGCCTTGCAGAAAATAAAACCCCACCCAATTCACCTCAGGCAGCATCTGGTAGAGGAGCGCGCACATATTGGCGGCATTGGCCAAGCCATTGTGCTCGCCGGAAAAAAGTCCCGCCAATTGAGCGTTCACTTCACGATAGGTGGCGGCTTTGGAAAGACTCGGATCCGATTTTATGACGTGCATGATAAAGCCTATAACTTGAGACGATAGACGCGCTGTGCCGTACCGCTGAACAAGGCGGTTTTTTCAGCGGCAGAGTACTGCTTGGCCAACACTTTGAAGGCGTTCCAGAGTACAGGATAGGTGCAGCTTCCCATATCGACCGGGAAGTTGTGTCCGCTATTGAGTGGTTTCCGGAACGGCTCAGCATATAGTGTGCACGATTTCCCGTGGCTCGCGCATCAAACCTAGATCACGCACAATAGCAGTTGTGGCCACATTGACCGACCAACGCCCGGATCCTGACCTGCTGCTTGCGAAAGTCAACCGGCAGGAACTGAAGGCGCGGCGCGGCAAGCTCAGGATCTATTTCGGCTCATCGGCCGGAGTCGGCAAGACTTATGCCATGTTGATCGCGGCGCGCAAGCTCGTGAGCGAGGGCCGCACCGTCCTGGTCGGCGTGGCCGAAACTCACGGCCGCGCGGAAACCGCCGCGCTGCTCGAGGGTTTGGAAGTTTTGCCGCCCAAATCCGTTGTTTATCGGGGAAAAATGCTGGTCGAATTCGACCTGGACGCGGCGCTTGCGCGGCGCCCGCAACTGATTTTGATCGATGAGCTGGCGCACTCCAATGTCTCGGGAATGCGCCACCCAAAGCGTTGGCAAGACGTCGATGAACTGCTGGCGGCGGGCATCGACGTGTTCAGTACCTTGAACGTGCAGCACCTCGAGAGCCTCAACGACGTGGTGGGCGGGATTACCAATGTACGCGTCTCGGAAACCATTCCCGACAAGGTCTTCGATGCGGCCGATGAGGTCGTGCTGGTCGATATCCCCGCGGACGAGCTGTTGGCCCGACTGAAGGCCGGGAAAGTGTATGTGGCGCAGCAGGCAGAACATGCAGCCCACCATTTCTTCCGCAAAGGTAATTTGATGGCGTTGCGAGAACTCGCTCTGCGGCGCACCGCGGACCGGGTCGAGGGCGACGTCCAGGCATACCGGGTCGATCAATCCATCGAATCCGTTTGGAAGACCGCGACTGCATTGTTGACCTGCGTGGGCCCGGATGCGGCTGCACAATGCGTGGTTCGATCTGCCGCACGCCTGGCAGGCCAGCTGAATACCGAGTGGCATGCGATCTATGTGGAAACACCGAACCTGCAGCGTTTGTCGCCGGTAAAGCGCGAGAAGATCCTGGCGAACCTCAATCTGGCCCAGCAACTCGGCGCGACGACGGCAGTTATTGCGCATGCCGACATTGCCGAGAGCATCATTGCGTATGCGCGAAAGAACAATCTCTCCAAAATCGTGATCGGGCGTGACCCCGTCAGGCGCTTGTGGCCTTGGCAAAGATCCAGCGGCCAAAAACTGGCGCTGCTGGCACCCGATATCGATTTGATTGAAATCGGCCGCGCTGAGAACCGAAGCCGGACAACCGAGGAGAGCGCTCGGCTGTCCGCGTTGCCCGACGTCGAGTTCGACCAGCGGCGCAAGGCGAAGCGGCTGCGTTATCTATGGGCGGCACTGGCCTGTGCGGCCGTGACACTGATATCGACGCCGCTGACCACTTACTTCGATCGCTCCAACATTGTGGCGATATTCATTTTGACCGTGGTGCTGGTGGGCGTGCGTCTCGGAAGAGGACCTGCCGCTTTGGCGGCCGTCTTGAGCGTCTGCGGCTTTGATTTTTTCTTCGTGCCGCCGCGCTTCTCGTTCGCGGTGAGCGACGTTCAATACTTGCTGACCTTTCTCATCATGTTGGCGGTGGGCTTGATTGCCGGCCAGCTGACCGCCGGGTTGCGTTTCCAGGCGCGCGTCGCGTCTCATCGTGAGGAGCGCGCAGGCTCGCTGTACGAGATTGCGCGCGATCTGTCGGGCGCCGTCGAAGTCGAGCAGGTGGTTCGAATAAGCGATGAGTCCATTCAGCGCACGTTTCGCGCGAGCGCAGCGCTGCTGTTGCCGGATGCCGACGGCAGGCTGATGGCCGCCAACACCGCGGCAACGCCTCATGCGGGATTGGCGGTGGAAATCGGGACTGCCCAGTGGGCGTTTGATCGGGGCCAGCCGGCGGGTTTCGGCACGGATACCTTGCCGGGCAGTGAGGTGCTCTACATACCGCTTCGCGCACCGACCAAGGCGCGCGGCGTGTTGGCGGTGAAGGCGCACAATCGGCGCCTGCTGCGCATCCCGGAACAACGCCAATTGCTCGATACCTTTGCCGCGCTGATTGCCATTGCCCTGGAGCGCGTGCACTACGTCGGCGTCGCTCAGGACGCGCTGCTGCAGATGGAATCGGAACGGCTGCGCAATTCGCTGCTCGCGGCGCTGTCGCACGATTTGCGCACTCCCCTGACCGTGCTCGTGGGTCTGGCGGAATCTCTGGCGCGCACAATGCCCGAATTGTCGAACGTGCAGATGGAAACCGCTCAGGCGATCCAGGATGAGGCGCACCGCATGAGCACGCTGGTGAGCAATCTCTTGGATATGGCGCGTATCGAGAGCGGTGAAGTCACGCTCAACCTGCAGTGGCAGCCGTTGGAAGAAGTCGTGGGTGCGGCGCTCGAGGCCGCGCGCGGCATGCTGCACCGACATACCGTCGTTGTGCAGTTTCCCCGCGAACTGCCGTTGATCAAGGTCGACGCCGTGCTGATCGAGCGGGTTCTGGTCAACCTGCTGGAGAATGTGTCGAAGTACACGCCGCCCGGCAGCACCGTGACTCTGTCAGCGCAGGTGATCACCGATCACCTCAGCGTATCGGTTGCCGACAATGGGCCGGGATTGCCCGCCGGCAGGGAGGAGGCAGTATTCCAGAAATTCACCCGCGGCGAGCGTGAGTCAGCCACGCCCGGCGTGGGCTTGGGGCTCGCCATTTGCCGCGCCATCATCGAATCGCACCAGGGCAAGATCAGCTCAGCTCAACGCCCCGGCGGCGGAGCCGTATTCACCTTCACGCTGCCCTTGGGGCTTCCGCCGCGGATTGCCGATGGCTGAGCCGCTGCCCGTTGCGATTCTGATCGAGGATGAACGGCAAATCCGGCGCTTCCTACGCACCGCGTTGGAGACAGAGGGCTGGACGGTCCATGAGGCCGAGACGATGCGGCAGGGATTGACGGACGCGGGAACGCGCAGACCGGACCTCATCATTCTGGACTTGGGGTTGCCGGACGGAGACGGCGTGGAATTTCTGCACGACCTTCGCGGCTGGTCGAAGGTGCCTGTCATCGTTCTGTCGGCGAGGGTCAGCGAACAAGACAAAATCGCGGCGTTAGATGCCGGTGCGGATGACTATCTGACCAAACCCTTCAGTGTCGGGGAGCTGCTCGCCCGAGTTCGCGCCACATCGCGGCGGCGCCAGGAAGCCGGCGTCGATCCGGGTGCGGTGTTCGAGTTCGGAGACGTCAAAATCGATCTGAGCCTGCGCACGGCGCACAAGGGCAACATCGCGATTCACCTGACGCCCATCGAGTACCGCCTGCTCAGTCTGTTGATCGCGAATGCGGGCAAGGTGCTCACGCATCGGCAAATTTTGCACGACGTGTGGGGACCCGCGCATTCCGAGGACGGTCACTACGTGCGCGTTTACATGGGCCATTTGCGGCAAAAGCTCGAGGACGACCCCGCGCAACCGAAGCACATCCTGACCGAAACGGCAGTGGGGTATCGGCTGGTGCAAACCGCTCGCAATTAATTCCGGGAAGCCCCTGGAGATAGCCAGCGAAATCCTACATGCTGTGCCGTCCGGCGATTACAGCTTTGAGCTACTCGAGGGCCTAGGGTGGGAAAGACTGCACGTACCAATGGTGCAACTTTAACGGGGTCACACGGAACCCGATGTTTTGCGCGGCGCCTTGATCAGCGTGGCGACACTGAGGTGAATATGCTGCATCAAGAGAGCCGGCATCCGTGCTGACCGATCAAGATATCTATCTGTTCCGCGAAGGAACCCACGGGCGGCTGTTCGACCAGTTCGGTTGCCGCTTAAACCCCGATGGCAGCGGCGCACATTTTGCCGTTTGGGCACCCAATGCCGCCGAGATCTCAGTCATAGGCGACTGGAACGGATGGCAGGCGGGAGCCAATCGGCTCGCGCCGCGGCCTGATGAATCCGGTATCTGGGAGGGCACAGTACCGGGCGTGCAACGCGGGCAGGCGTACAAGTACCGAATTACGTCGCACATCGGCGGCTACTCGGTAGAGAAGGCGGACCCGTTCAGCGTGCTCTGTGAGCTGCCTCCCGCCACGGCCTCACGCGTGTGGACGCTGGATTACACCTGGAATGATGCCGCGTGGATGAGTTCGCGCGCCTCGCGCAACGGTTTGAGCGCGCCCATGTCCACCTACGAGTTGCATGTGGGATCGTGGCGCCGCAAGGACGGCAACTTTCTCAACTATCGCGAATTGGCTCATGCGCTGGGAGACTATCTCAACGATCTTGCCTTCACCCATGTCGAACTGATGCCCATCACCGAGCACCCCTTCTACGGTTCATGGGGATATCAAACCACCGGTTATTTCGCGCCCACGGCGCGCTATGGCACACCGCAGGACTTGATGTATTTCGTCGATCATCTGCATGAGCGCGGTATCGGCGTCATTCTCGACTGGGTGCCGTCGCATTTTCCCGCCGACCAGCACGGATTGTCTTATTTCGACGGCACGCATCTTTATGAGCACTCAGATCCGCGCCAAGGCTTTCATCCGGAGTGGAACTCCTCGATCTTCAACTTTGGGCGCAATGAAGTCCGCAGCTTCCTCGTATCCTCGGCGCTGTTCTGGTTCGAGAAATATCACATTGACGGGCTGCGCGTCGATGCAGTGGCGTCCATGCTGTATTTGGACTACGCCCGCAATGAGGGAGAATGGATCCCCAATCGATTTGGCGGCCGGGAAAATCTCGAGGCCATCGACTTCCTGCGGATCTTGAATCAGTCCGTGTATCGTGACTACCCGGGCGCGACCATGATTGCCGAGGAGTCCACCGCATGGCCCATGGTGTCGCGGCCCACGGATATGGGCGGTCTGGGTTTCGGCTTGAAGTGGAACATGGGCTGGATGCACGACACGCTCGCCTACTTCAAGCAGGATCCGATCCACCGCAAATATCATCACGGTGAGCTGACTTTCTCCCTGATCTATGCCTTCAACGAAAATTTCGTGCTGCCCCTGTCGCACGACGAAGTTGTCTACGGCAAGGGCTCCTTGATCGGCAAAATGCCGGGGGACGACTGGCAGATGTTCGCCAACCTGCGCGCACTGTACGGCTACATGTGGACGCATCCGGGCAAGAAATTGTTGTTCATGGGGGGCGAGTTTGCACAGCGCCGCGAATGGACTCACGAAGGGGAACTCGAGTGGTGGGTGTCCGATTTGCCCGAGCACGCGGGCGTAAAGCGTCTCATCGGCGATTTGAATCGCGTTTACGTGCGCGAATCGGCGCTGCACCAGATCGATTTTTCGCCGGATGGGTTCGAATGGGTGGATGGCGGCAATGGGGAAATGAGCATCATCGCTTTCATGAGAAAGTCCTCCGGAGCCGGCGCGCCGCTGCTCGTGGTGTGCAACTTCACGCCGGTTCCGCGCGCCAACTTTCTGATCGGCGTGCCGGCACGCGGCATCTGGCGCGAGATCATCAACACCGATGCACGAGACTACGGCGGCTCCGGCTGGGGAAACTTGGGCGGCGTCGAATCCGTACCCGTGGGATCGCACGGCCGCGTTGAGTCGGTTAACCTCAATTTACCGCCTCTTTCGACCCTTGTGCTTCGCTGGGAACCTCGTGGCTAGCTCCAAGCGCAAAGCGCCTGGCACAAAAAAAGCGCCAGGCACAAAAAAAGCGCCTGGCATAAAAAATGCGCCTGGCATAAAAAATGCGCCTGGCATAAAAAATGCGGCCGCGGTGCCGGCACCGGATGGCACCGCGGCGATCAAAGAGGGCAGGGTGCGCGCCGTCATTGATGCGGTCCTGCCGATGGTCGATGGCGGGCGATTTCCCGCCAAACGCATTGCCGGCGAGGCAGTCGCCGTTGAAGCGCATTGTTTCACGGATGGCCACGACAAGATTCGCGTGACATTGCGCTGGAAGCTGATGGGGACGGCCGGCGCCGACTATGAGATCGACATGCAGGCGCAGGCCAACGATGTCTGGACGGCGGAATTTGCCCCATCGCTACCGGGGCGATACCAGTACACCGTGATGGCATGGCTGGATCACTTTGAATCTTGGCGGCGCGAGTTTGAAAGGCGCGAGGACAAGGGCGACATACTGGTGGCACTTAAGGTAGGTGCTGCGCTCATCGATGAGGCGGCCGCGCGAGCGGTCGGCAGCGACGCGGCGATTCTGACGGAGTGGTCCGGACAGCTGCTCGACCTGATCAATGACCCGGGTGCGGATATCGCGGCGCAGAAAGCCTTGGCCCTCGACCCCGCACGGGCGGCCATCGTCGAGCGGTATTCGGATCGAAGTTTGGCCGCAACGCAGACGCTCGAGCTCATCGTCGATCGCAAACGCGCGGCTTTCAGCAGCTGGTATGAACTATTCCCCAGATCGGCCGCTCGCGAGCGGGGCACTCACGGAACCTTCAAAGACGTCGAGACGCGGTTGCCCTACCTGGCGGAGATGGGTTTCGATGTGCTGTATTTTCCGCCCATCCATCCGATCGGGCGCATAAATCGCAAGGGAACGAACAATAGTTTGCGCGCCAAGCCCAATGATGTCGGCAGTCCTTGGGCGATCGGCTCGGCGGAGGGCGGACATAAGGATATTTTGCCGCAGCTCGGTTCGTTCGACGATTTTGACCGGCTGCTGAATGCGGCGCGCGCGTTGGGGCTCGAAATTGCCATGGACCTTGCGTTTCAGTGCGCTCCGGATCACCCCTACGTGAGCGCGCATCCGCAATGGTTC
>DATHFW010000246.1:0-32404 GCA_035317945.1 Steroidobacteraceae bacterium
TGTTCGTCGCCAAACTTTCCGGAGGTGCAGCATGAATACCAGCACGTGGCTCATCCGCCGAGAGTTCTGGGAAAATCGGGCAATCTGGGTCATACCCGCCGTTTTCGGCGCAATGCTGATCCTGGCCGCCTTGTTCGGCCAGGTGAGCATTCCAAAGCTGACGACGCCGGCGGAAATGCACGACGCCGCCGGCGCCTTCCAAGTGGTCGTCGGTGCGATGTTTTATGTGGTGATGTCGGTGTATGCAACCTGGTACCTGCTCGATTGCCTGTATGCGGATCGCAGGGATCGCAGTATTTTATTCTGGAAGTCTCTGCCGATCTCCGATGCCAAGACCGTATTGATCAAGTTGCTGGTCGGCATGATCTTGATCCCGCTGGTGTATTTCGCAGCCGCCGACGCGACCGCCCTGATGGGAGCATTCATCCTCTCGATTCGCGCCAGGGCCTCGCTCGGCAGCGCCCTGTGGCAGCCGGACGCCTGGTGGGACATTCAACTCTTGTGGGCGTATTGCATCATCACGACCGCCATTTGGTACTTGCCGATTGCCGGCTGGCTGATGCTGGTGTCGGCTTGGGCCAAGCGCGCGGTCATGTTGTGGTCCGTTCTGCCGCCGCTGGTGGCGTATATCTTCGAACGCGTGTTTTTCGGCTCGCAGGTGATTGGCCACACGCTGACCCGGCGCCTGATGGGACTGCCGATGGTGGCATTCAATAATGCCAAGCACGTATGGACTCAGGGCAGCAGCGGTGTGGATAATGGCAGCCTTGCCATCAGAGCTTGGGATCTCATTAATCCGAGTGGATTTTTTACCAGTGCCGAAACGTGGATAGGCGCCGCTGTGGGCATCGTGTTGATCGTGGGCGCCATCCAGCTGCGCATGCGACGCTCCGAGATTTAGTGCGGGAAATCGGCGGGCGGCGCGCTGTTGCGCCGCTCATGGCCGCCCTGCTCCTCTGCCCCGGCCTGTTGCTCGCGGATGAGTTTTTTCCGGTTCGCGATGAAAATCCCCTGGTACGCGGCTTTTATTTGCCGCTGCCCAGCGACAGCCGATTGACCGACGGGCAGAGCCTGGCGGCGACGCTGTCGCTCACCAATACCATCAACGTCGAGAACAGGCCGCAGGAGAGTGTGCTCGTGGACGGCGAGAGCGACGTCATCCGCCTGACCTACGAAAACACCCTCTGGCAATCCTGGCGATATCGTTTCACCGTGCCGATCATTCACGACAGCGGTGGTTTCCTCGACTCCGCCGTTGCAAGCTGGCATCGGCTGTTTGGCCTGCCGCAGGGTCAGAGGCCCTTTTACCCCAAGAATGAAATCGTCTATGCCTACTCCGGCCGGGGCAATGTCGATATCACACAATCCCAAACCGGCATCGGCGATATTTCCGGCGACATCGGCTGGTACGCCATCGACGATGCGCGCCGCACGGTGTCATTCTGGGGTGGCCTTGCGGCACCCACCGGTTCCGCTTCCAAGCTCACCGGCGACGGCGCTTGGGATGGCGCCGTGTGGGCGCACGGCGCGCTGCGCTGGCCCAAATGGCAGTTGGCGGCGGAACTTGGGCTGGCGCAGCCATTCGGCGATGAGATATTTGCCGGCTACGCGCACAAAACTTCGGTCTTCGCCCGCTTCGCAGCCACGCGCGCCCTCGGATCCCAGTGGTCCGTGCGCGCGCAACTGGAGGGTCAGAGCGGCCGCGTCGAAGACAGCGACATCCGATTGTTGGGGCCGAGCCTGGAGCTGAGCATCGGCGCAGTACGCCGCTTAGGCGAGCGCTGGCGCCTCGAATTCGGATTTGCAGAAGACGCTGCGGTCAACACCGCCCCCGACGTCACTTTCTTTCTTGGGGTTCGCCGCCAAAGCAGTGCAATATAGCGCAAGGTATTTTGTCAATTCGAAGGGGCGCCAATGTACAAGACAAAGATCGACTTATCGGAGAAAGTCCGCCGCAACATCATCGTCATCTTGAACGATCGCCTGGCCTATGCCATCGATCTGCAAAGCCAGGTAAAGCAGGCCCATTGGAATGTGAAGGGTCCGAACTTCATCGCCTTGCACGAACTGTTCGACAAGATTTCCGACGTGGTGCTGGAACAGATCGACGAGATCGCGGAGCGCGTCACCAGCTTAGGGGGCACTGCTGAAGGCACGGTCGCCGTGGCTGCCAAGCGCAGCAAATTGAAGAACTACCCTTTGAGCATCACCGCGGGCAAGGATCATCTGTTCTATCTGTCGACGCAGTTGTCGGTGTACGGCAAGGCGGTGCGCGCGGCCATCGCCGATACCGATGAGCTGGGCGATGCGGATACGGCGGACCTCTTTACGGGGATTTCCCGGGATGTGGACAAGTATCTCTGGTTCCTCGAGGCGCATTTGCAGGAAAAGGCGTAAACAGATGGCCGATCCTGCCGCCGGCGCTGACGATTCGGGCCTGGGTGGCGCATTCGCCACGTTGCGGGGCTTGTTGACGAGCGGCGAAACGCTGGAAGCCTGGGCGGCGCAGCGGCGCATCTATGCACTCACGCATCGCCGCGTCTGCATTGCAGCCACCAGCGGGCGTTTTATTTCGCTGCAGCGGCGTCTTTTCGGCGGCTACGATTCGGCCGATATTCGTTGGCAGGACCTGAAGGAAACGCGCATCAGCGCCGGGATCATCGCCGCTGACTTGACGCTGGTCGCGCAGAGCAGCTCCGATTTGAACATCGGCGCCGAAGTGAATCGGGTCTGGAGCTTCGACGGCTTGAACAAGAATCAAGCGCAGGCCATGTATCGCATCTGCCAGCAGCACGATCAGGTATGGCGCGAAAAGCGCCGGGTGCGCGAGCTCGAAGAATTACGCGCGAAGTCCGGCGGAGTGCAGATCAGCGGCGGTCAGGCCGGCTACGGCAACGGCAATACGGATGCCGCCGGAACGGAATCCGATGCAACGCGCCGCCTGCGCCAGGCGCGCGAAATGCTCGACGCCAAGCTCATCAGCGATTCGGAATTCGAATCCATCAAAGCCAAGATCGTGTCCAGTCTTTGAGACTGAGAGTCTAAAACTCCTAACCCAAGAGGTACGCGAAATAGCTGTTGCGCAGCCGATTCACAGGATCGGTGCGCTGGCGCAGCGCGCGGAATAGCTTGACGCGCTCGCCGAAGGCCTTCGCCACGTGTTCCGGCTGCAAGGCACGCGTTTGATTGAAAGTGGGCGTGCCGCCGTTCGACGAGGCGAAATCATTGAAGTCGATCAGGAAGTCGTCCCAACCCTGCTCGCCGCTGGACGAGGGCTCCAGGGTGAACATCGGTCCCGAGTAGCTGGCGCTGAACAGCGAGCCGCGATCCTGGTGCAGCCGGCTTGCACCGCTCACCACGTTGCCGCGGTATCGATGCTGTTTATAGTAGGACTTGCAGAAAGCGAAATAGGCGCCGAGCAGTTTCGGGTAATCGGTTTGCGGGAACGCCCACAGGCTGTAGGTATGGCGCGCCTTCCACGCCTCCTTCGGCATGTCGCGCATCCATTCGTGAGAGTACATCATCACATCCCGGGTGCCGCCGCTCAAAGCGCGATGCATTCCCGACAGGACCGCCGCGCGCAATCCGGGCGCCGCCAATACGCTGCCCACGGTCGAGCCGAAGGCGGGCAGCACATTGCGCATGACGGACTGCTTGATTTGCCAGATTCCGGAGCGATTGATCTCCGCGGATTCATCCAGGGTACGGCGCTCGAGGGTGATCCGATCATGGAAAGGCGAGACATGCAGGCGCAGCGCGCCCGGAGCATTGATCAGGCCTGAATACCGGGCGCTGAATTCCTTCAGTGTCATGACTTGATAGTCGATCTTGACCGGGGTCAGCGGCTGCACGCGAACCACGACCTCGTGCACCACGCCCAGCAGGCCGAAACTCGAGCGCAGCACGCGCATCAGGTCCCGCTCGCGATCCGTGACGATCATTTGCTTGCCTTGCGGCGTGATCAATTTCATTTCGCTGATGCATGAGGACAACTGCGCCATGCCGTCGCCGTAGGAGGCCTGCGGCAGTGTGGTCACCGCCATGGCGCCCAAGGAAATCTGGCCCATTTCGGGCGTCAGCGGCAATTCCTGCCCGCGTTCGGCGAGCGCCTTGACCAAGCTGCTCACGCGCACGCCGGCCTGCGCCCGCACCTCGGTTTCCCCAAATTCCAAGATCCGGTCGAGTCCCGTGGTGTCGACCGTCGTCCCGCCGTCGCCGCCGACGCAGCGCGTTTGCGAATAGTCGGCGCCCACCATTCGAATCGGCGTGGGATAACTCTTCGTCTTGGAAAGCAGGCTTGGAATGTCCTCGAAGCGCTTCAAGCGCAGAACAAGCCGTGGCCGGCGATAGATGCCTGATGAATCGGCGCCTCGCGGATCGATGACTTTGGTGACCATGTGCTTCCCCCCGGAAGACTCGCAAAACGTTGAAGAAACGCTTGCTGTCGGGGGCACAAAACCTGGCGGTTCTGCATGCGCGCGTGCGCTTCGAGATTCACTGGCGACCCCGCTATCGTCAGACTTCCTTAAGAGAAGCCCCTTAGACCGGTGGTTTTGCGTCCCCACCTTTCGGCGGGTTTGCCCTTAAACAGCCAGCCTACTATGCGATGCAGACCCGCGTTTTGTAAAGGGGTATTTGGGGAGCCGCGCGATCCGTCACGACGGCCGCCCGGATGCGGGTTTCATCCCATGAGAAGCAGGGTTTCGGCGTGTTCCACGGCCTCCGGGGTACCGTAAAGCACCACCACATCGCCCTCTTTGAAGACGGTATCGGGCGCCGGGTCGCGCCCCACGATACCCTCCCGGCGTACCGCGTTTACGGTTGCCTGCGAGCCGCGCTGGGTCAGCTCCGTGATGCTGCGCCCGACCGCCCAGGCCTGAGGCGGCAGTATGACGCTGTGCAATTCCTCGCGAAAAGCGTGGGTCTGATCCAGATGCTCGTCGTCCGCCTCGCGGAAGTATTGACGCAGCATTTGATAGCGATGACTGCGAATGTCATTCACCGTGCGAAGCACCTGCGCCACCGGCAACTTCACCAGCAGCAGCAAGTGCGACAGCAGCATGAGGCTGGCTTCGAAGGTTTCCGGCACCACTTCGGTTGCACCGGCCGCCTGCAACTCCACCAACTTGGTGTCGTCCTGCGTGCGCACCAGGATGGGCACGTCGGGGCGCAGTTCGCGCACCGATCTTAAAATGCGCAAGGCCACATCCGGATTTGCAAACGTGATCACGACGACGCTGGCGTGCGCAACGCCGACATTTTCCAGCACCTTGCCTTCACCGGCGTCGCCGTACACCACCGGGTCGCCGACCTGGCGGCCCGTGCGAATACGGTACGGGTCCACATCGAGCGCGATGTACTCGAAGCCGGTCTGTTCGAGCACCCTCGCGATATTCTGGCCGACGCGGCCGAAACCGCAGATCACGACGTGCTCCCGATCCGCCGCGGCCAGGGTTATCCGCTCCTGACGCATGGCCTCGGTCAGCGGGTTGCCGGATTCGCGCAGGATGATGCGCGTGATGCGTCGATTGTGACGAATGATCAGCGGCGATAGCACCATGCTCAACACGGTGGCGGCCAACAGCGGCTGCACGATGCCCGGGTCGAGCAGTTCGTGCCGCAGCAGCAGAATCAGCAACGCGAAGCCGAATTCGCCGCCCTGCGCGACGATGACGCCCGTGCGCAAGGACTTGAACCAGTTCCTCGTGGCCGGTTCGGCAACCACGGCGACCACCGTGGCCTTGAGCAGCAGCATCCCGAGAAGAATTGCCGTCACCACCGCAAAATCCCGCAGCAGCAATCTCACATCGAGAAGCATGCCGACCGTGATGAAAAACAAACCCAGCAGCACTTCACGGTACGAGCGAATCGTGGCTTCGACCTGATGCCGAAATTCGGTTTCAGCCAGCATCATGCCGGCGAGAAACGCGCCGAGCGCGAGGGATAGGCCCGCGGCGTGAGTTGCCCACGCCGAGGCAAGGACGGCGAGCAGCACCGCCAGCGAGAACAGTTCCGCGGATCGAACCGAGGCGATCATGAGAAACAGCGGCCGCAGCAGCCAACGGCCCGCGGCCAGCACCAGGAGCAGCGCGGCCGCGGAGATGCCGATCGCGGTTAAAATATGCGCAGCATTGGCAGCGCGGCCGCCGTTGCTCAACGCCGATACCAGGGCCAGGAGCAACGGAAAACTCAGATCTTGAAACAGGCAAATGGCGACGGCCAGCCGGCCATGCGTGCGGTTGTTCTCGGATTGCTCGGTGAGTTGCGCGATGATGATGGCGGTCGAGGACATGGCCAGGGCGCCGCCGACGACCACCGCAACGGCCGGCACGAAATCGAAGAGCATGACCGCGCCCGCAGCGATGATCCCTGTGGTGATGAGCACCTGCGCGCCGCCGACGCCCAACACCTCCCAGCGCATGGCCACCAAGCGCGGCAGTGAGAATTCCAGCCCCAGGGTGAAGACCAAGAACACCACGCCGAAGTCCGCCAAGAGTTGCGTGGTCTCGTTGTCCGCGGCGAGCGCGAGCGCATGCGGCCCCAGGAGCATGCCGACGGCGAGATAACCCAAGATGGCGGGCAGCGCCAGTTTACGCACGGCGGCCACGACGCACACCGAGGCGGCGAGCAGGATCAGGATCTGTAACAGCGGATCGTTATGCCCCATTGCCTGCTAGCATATCGCTATGAGTGCAACCATGACGGCCCCGTTGGCGCTCGAACGGCAAGGCGATGGCTGGCGCCTGCTGCTCAGCGGCGATTGGTCACTGACGGCAATGCCGAGCATCGAAGCGCAGCTGCAAAATTTGCCTGCTCTGGATGGCACTCTGCTGTGCGATTGGACGCAGGCGCAGGCGCCTGGAATCAGTCCGGCATGGGCACTGCTGCGGCGGTTGGCAGAGACCTGCGGTGATCAGCCGGCCCTGAATGTTCGCCATACCGGCAATCCGCCGCACTTTCTGGAGCTGCTGCAAAAGCTGCATGTCGAGCGGCATGCCGCGTACAGCGTGCAGACACCACCCACCTTGGAGCGGCTGGTCGGCAAACTGGGCCGCTGGGCCGTACTTCAAGGCTGGCATGGGCGCGGCGTGATCGTCTTTCTCGGACGCATTGCCACGGTCGTCGGCGAGGCCTTCCGCCGGCCGCAAGCGCTGCGGGTTTCATCGATTGCCCGGCATATCTATGAAACCGGCATCACCGCCATCCCCATCGTATCGCTGATCGCATTCTTGATCAGCGTGATCGTCGCCTATCTCGGTGCGCAGCAACTGTCGCGCTTCGGCGCCGATATTTTCGTCGTGGATCTGGTGACGATCGCCGTGTTGCGCGAGATGGGCGTGCTGTTGACGGCCATCATCGTCGCCGGCCGTTCCGGCAGCGCCTTTGCGGCCGAGATCGGCGTCATGCAGCTCAACGAGGAAACCGACGCGCTGCGCGCGATGGGGATGAGTCCGATCGAGTTGCTGGTCGTCCCCAGAGTGCTGGCGCTCATCATTGTCATGCCGCTGCTGACGGTGATTGCCGATGCCATGGGCCTGGCCGGCGGCGGCCTGCTGTCGCTCATCAATCTGCACATCCCGTTGCCGCAGTTCACGGCGCGCATGCGCGAGTCGCTCTCGCCCACGACTTTTTGGGCAGGTTTGGTCAAGGCGCCGGTATTCGCCATCCTCATCGCCATGGTCGGCACGTATCGCGGCATGCAGGTGCGCGATTCGGCCCGCGAGCTGGGCCGCCTGACCACCGTGGCCGTGGTGCAATCCATTTTTATGGTGATTCTGGCCGATGCTCTGTTCGCCGTATTGTTCGTGCAAATCAACTTCTGATGCTGGACCCCCATTTCAATCCGGTGATTCGGGTGCGCGGCCTGCACAACCGCTTCGGCGCCCAGGTGGTGCACGATGGACTGGACATGGAAGTGCAGCAGAACGAGATATTCGGCGTGGTGGGCGGTTCCGGAACCGGGAAGTCGGTGCTGTTGCGATCGATACTCGGGCTGATGCACCCCGCGAGCGGCAGCGTGGAGTTGTACGGGCGGGATGTGGAAAGCCTGGCGGTCGCGGACCGGGCTAGTCTGGTGCAAAGTTATGGCGTGACCTTCCAAAATGGCGCGCTGATCAGCTCTCTGACCGTGGCCCAGAACGTGCAGCTGCCGCTCAGGGAACATTATTCATTGTCGGAGAAGACTCTGGATGAATTGGCGGAGATGAATCTGCTCATGGTGGGGCTATCGCCCGACTCCGGGGCAAAATTTCCTTCGCAATTGTCCGGTGGAATGATCAAACGCGCCGCATTGGCCCGGGCGCTGGCCCTGGAACCCAAACTCTTGCTTCTCGACGAGCCGACGGCGGGTCTCGATCCGATTTCCGCCACAGCCTTCGATGAGCTACTGTTGTATCTTCATTCGCAACTGCGGCTCACGGTTGTCATGATCACCCACGATCTCGATACGTTGTTTCAGACCTGCAGCCGCGTCGGCGTGATCGTGGACGGACACATGATCAGCGATACGCTGCCGGGCATGCTCAAAAATACGCATCCCTGGATTCAGGAATATTTCCACGGCCCGCGTGCCCGCGCCGCCGAAAAAGAAGCGGCGGGCAAGGACACGGCGGACAAGGACACGGCGGACAAGGACACGGCGGACAAGGAAGCCCGTGGATAGAGACTCGAACTACGTCGCCGTCGGCGCTTTTGTACTGCTGGTCATCGCCATGGCGGTGTCGTTTGTGTTTTGGTACACCGAACAGCAGGACAAACGCAGCTATCAGCGCTACGAGATTTATTTTCCGGGATCCGTGAGCGGACTCACCGCCGGCAGTCCGGTGCGATACTTGGGCGTCGATGTCGGCAAGGTGGCGCGCATCATGCTGGACCCGCTGCAGCACAAGACCGTGCAGGTGATCGCCGATATCGACTCGACGGCGCCGATCGATGATCGAACCCGCGCGTCCTTGAGTCTGCAGGGCGTTACGGGTCTCCTGTTCGTGGACCTGGAGCAGGACCCGAAAGCCGAATCGACGGGCGCCCTGGAACAGGGGCAGCGTTATCCCCTGATTCGCTCGCGGCGCTCCGACTTCGATGTGCTGCTCAGCAATCTGCCGGCGCTGACCACACACCTGGTGGAATTGGCGGACCATTTCAATCAAGTCTTCAGCGACGAGAACGTGCGCTCGCTCAAGGCCACTCTCGACAATGCCCGCCTTGCGAGCGAGCGACTGCCGAACACGGTGCGCGAAGTTCAGCTGTTGGTCGCGGACGTGCGGCGCACCACCCAAGAGGTCGAAGGAACGATGGCTGACCTGCGAGGCGTCATCCAACAGGACTCGCCCGATCTGAAGGCGGCCGTGGCGAATATCCGGCAGATCTCGGACAACCTCGCGAAAACCACGCTGCGCCTCAATAGTTTCGTGGCCGAGAACGAACCCGACGTATCGCGCTTCACCCGTCAGAGCCTGCCGGAATTTGAACAGCTGCTGCGCGAGAGCCGGCAGGCGGTACGGGATTTTCGAGATTTGTCGCGCAGCTTGAAGCGCGATCCGTCGCAGTTGATTTATGAGTCCACTTACCGCGGAATCGAGGTGCCAAGGTGAAGCGTTTGGCCCTGCCGTTGTTGATGGCCCTGCTGACGGCTTGCGCGGGATCGTTGTTCAAGAATAAGGCGGCTCCGCCGACCATGTACCTGTTGTCGGCGACGCCGCAAGCCTCGGCAGCGGAGTCGGCGAAAACACCGCCCGCGCCCATCGACGTGGCAGTCCTCAAGCTGCGGGTGCGCGCAGGACTCGACACGGATCGCATCGCGGCGCTCTATCCGGACCGGCGCATGGAATATTTCGCCGACGTGCGGTGGAGCGGACCGCTCGATGAAGTATTGCAGGACCTGGCGGTGCAGCAGTTTCACGCGAATCCCGGACTGCGCAATGTGAGTGCGGATGCATCGGTGTTCGCGAGCACCTACTGGCTGGAGATCGAGGTCGCGGATTTCCAGGCGGAATATGCCGCCGGCGCCTCGGCGCCGACGGTGCATGTGCATTTGCTGGCGCGCGTCGGCAATGCAGGCGATCGGCATGTCCTGGCGCGCTTCGAGCCGGACATCCATGAAGCCGCGGCCGACAATCGCATGACCGCCATCGTGGATGCCTATAATCGCGCCGCCGACAAGGCACTCGCCGAGATTGCGGCGGGTACTGCCCAGGCCTTGAGCGCCAAATAGCAAGGCTCCTAGATCCCGGTCTTTGCTTCTTCGGCTTCGATGGCGGTGCCGATTTCCATCCACTGTGTTTCGAGGTAAGCCGCATCTCGCTGCAGGTTCGCGCGCCGCAACGCAAGCCTGTTCTCGAGCGGATCGGCGGCAAGCTCCACGTCGAGCAGGGAGCGCTCGGCAGCGACCGCAGAGATCTGCGCCTCGACTTGCCCGAGTTGCTGCCGCAGCCGCGTCAGCGGATCACGGCGCGGCGCCTTCTTTTCAGCGGCCGCTTTGACAGCCGCGGATTTTTTTCCGCTACCCATGCCTGCGCGCGCAGGTGCGCGTGGTGGCCCCGGTGCGGACTGCGATGTCTTGCCGCGCGAGCGAAGCCACTGCTGGTAGTCGTCGAGGTCGCCGGCGAATTCCTGCAATTTTCCGTCCGCCACCAGCCACAGCGTATCGGCCACGGATTTGATCAAATGACGGTCGTGCGAGACTACGACCAGGCCGCCCTCGAAACTCTGGAGTGCAACGCCGAGAGCTTGCCGCATCTCGATGTCCAGGTGGTTGGTCGGCTCGTCGAGCAGCAGTAAATTGGGCCGCCGCGCGACCAGCAGGGCGAGGGTCAGGCGCGCTTTTTCACCGCCGGAGAATCGGCCGACCGGTTCGAAGGCGCGATCTCCTTGAAAACCAAAGCTCCCCAGGTGGTCGCGTATCTTTTGCTCGTCACCGGCGGCATAGTCCGGGCCGCCGAGATTGCGCAGATGCCAAAACGCGTCGCAGTCGGGCTTGAGTTGTTCCAACTGATGCTGTGCAAAATAGCCGATGGCGAGGTCCGGCGCCGCGGTGCGTTTGCCCGTTAGCGGAGCGATTTCGCCGGCCAACAGTTTGGTCAAAGTCGACTTGCCGGCGCCGTTCGGTCCGAGCAGTGCAATGCGATCCAAAGGACCGATCGACGCATTGATGCCGCCGACGATCTGTACCGTCTCGCGCACACCGGCGTAGCCGCATGCGGCGTCTTCCACGGTAAGCAGCGGCCGCGGTGTTTTCAGGGGCCGCGCAAACTCAAATTCAAATGGGCTGTCGACGTGAGCCGGAACGATGCGTTCCATCCGCTCGAGCATCTTCAAGCGGCTCTGGGCCTGGCGCGATTTGGTGGCGGATGCACGGAAGCGATTCACGAAAGCCGTGATTTCCGCTATGCGCTTCACTTGCCGCGCGTGCAGAGCCGACAGCAAGGCCAGCTCCTCCGAGCGCTTCTGTTCGAATTGCGAGTAGTTGCCGGCGTACGCGCGGATGGTTCGATTCTCGATGTGCAGTACGCGATCGATGATCGAATCGAGGAATTCGCGGTCATGGGAAATCATCAAGAGAGTACCGGGATAGGCCGTCAGCCATTCCTCCAGCCAGACGATGGCATCGAGGTCCAAGTGATTCGTGGGTTCATCCAGCAGCAACAGGTCGGCCCGGGAACACAGCGCGCGCGCCACGCCCAAGCGCACGCGCCAGCCGCCCGAGAATTCGGCGACCGAGCGTTCGTGATCCGCCACCTTGAAGCCAAGGCCATGCATGATGGCCGCGGCGCGCGCTTTGGCGCGGTAGCCGTCGATGGCTTCCAACGAAGAATAGAGGTCGGCCAGCGCCATGGCGGCATCGCGCCTTTCGGCATCCTCGATCGCCGCCTGCACGCTGCGCAGCTCCGCATCGCCATCCAGCACGAACTCAATAGCCGGCCTGTCGCTCGCGGCGATCTCTTGTTCGACGTGCGCCACGTTGAGTGCCGCAGGCAGCTCGATGCTGCCGCGATCGGCAGCCAGCCCGCCCAAGATCGCTGCAAACAGGCTCGACTTGCCGGTGCCGTTGGCGCCGGTGATCCCGACCTTGTTGCCGCGGAAGACGGTGAAGTCGACCTGCTCGAACAGCGGCTGCGGGCCGCGCCGCAGCGTCAGATCTCTCGCAATCAGCATCGAAAATCGTTACGACGAGAGCAGCATCGGCCGCAGCACCGTCGGCGCGCACAGGTTGCCGTGGTGCGGCGCGCCGCCTTCCTGGCCGGCGAGAATACCGAGCAATTTATTCGCTTCCATGGCGTCGCCGAACAATCGGCCCTGGGCGTAGTAGCAACCGTGGGTACGCAGGAATTCGAGCTGCTCGGCTTCCTCCACGCCCTCGGCGATGACCTCTAGATCGAGACTCTTGCCCATGTCGATGATGGTGCGCACGATGGCCGCGTCGTTCGTGTCCACCGCGACGTCGCGGACGAATGACTGGTCGATTTTCAACGTGCCGATGGGAAACTGCTGCAAGGCGGAGAGCGAGGAGTAGCCGGTGCCGAAGTCGTCGATGGCGAGGCTCAAGCCCATGGCGTACAGCTCATTGAGAAGGCCGATCGTGCGCTTGGGGTCGGTCATCAAGGTGGTTTCGGTCACTTCCAGCTCGAAGCACGTCGGCGACACGCCATGCTTGCGAAACACGCTGCGGCAGCGTGAGATGAAGCTTGCCTGTTTGAGTTGCCGCAAGGACAGATTGATCGCGATTCGGCCGGGATGCGGCACGACTTTCTGCCATTGGCGGTAGTCGGCGCAGACGCGATTCAGCACCCACTCGCCGATATCCAAAATCAAACTGGTTTCCTCGGCCAGAGGTATGAAGTGCGAGGGAGAAATATCGCCGTGTCCGGGAAGGCGCCAGCGCAGCAGGGCCTCCGCGCCGACCACGCGTCCGGTGCGCAAATCCACTTTTGATTGATACAGAATGACCAGCTCGTCGCGCTCCAGCGCGCGGCGCAGCTTGCTCTTCAGCATGAGCCTTTCGACGGCCGCGGCGTTCATGCTGGGCACGTAGAACGCGCAAGAATTGCCGCCATTTTGCTTGGAGTGATACATCGCCGCATCCGCATTGCGGATCAGATCGATCACGTTCTCGGCATCATAGGGGCAGATTGCGACGCCGGCGCTGGCAGTGAGATAGACCTCCTGCTGATTCACGTAGAACGTGCGGCTGATTTCATCGAGCAATGTCCGGGCCAGGGTTCCCAATGCCGCGCGGTTGTCGGTGTCCACCGGCAGATCGTCGATGAACATGGCGAACTCATCGCCCGCCAACCGGCCGATCACCGCGTCCTTGCTCAAATTCCGCGTGAGCCGTTCGCTCAAGATCTCGAGAGTGCGGTCGCCGGCGGCGTGGCCAAAGGTGTCGTTGACTTCTTTGAACCGGTCCAAGTCCAGGTACAGCAGCGCGAGGGAGCGTTGGTTGCGCCGCGCGCGCGCAATGGCTTGCTGCAACAAGTGCTGGAACTGCATGCGATTCGGCATTTTCGTGAGCGTGTCGTAGCGCGCCAGGTAGCGGATGCGGCGCTCGGCGCGCTTGCGTTCGGTGATGTTGCGCGCGACGAAAATATTGCCTTGAAACTGCGGATCTTCGGAGTCGATCGCAGAACTCGCCATGGAAACAGGGATGGTCTGTCCGCTGGCGGTGCGCAGCACCGTCTCACGCGCTTCCTGCGCGGGTTGGGCCACGTCAAAGGCAGTGCGATGCACCTCATCGATGAAACCGACCAACGGCTTGCCGACCAATTCATCCGACGCATAGCCCAACAGCAGCTGAGCGGCCTCATTGCAGCTTTTGACGAGGCCGTCCGGAGAGGTGACGAAAACGGCGTCGCTCAAGCTGTTGAGCACCGTGTTCAGATAATTCTTGGTGATCGTGGTTTCGTTCAGGTTTTGCCGCATGCGCTCGAGCGCAAATTGCAGATCCCCGAGCTCGTCGCGGCGCACGACTGCGAGCGGCCGCGTGTAGTCGCCGTCGCCGATTCGATCGGCGCTCTTCACCAGTGCCGCAATCGGACTGGAGAGCTGGCGGGCAATGAACCAAGCGACGAGCAATCCTAAAATCACCAGCGGCAACGTGATGCCTGCGAGCACGCCGCGAACGCGCTTGCTCTGCACGCCCTGCTTGCTCAGCAACTGCGCGTGGATGCTGGAAAGAGTCTCTTGCATCTGAGCGCGGCTCATCCAAATTTCGAGAGCGCCGGCGCCCTGCATCTCGGTGCGCAGAACGAAAGGACCTGCGGTGGTCGGCCGCACCTCCGGGTTGCTGCCGGAGTAAAGAATATTTTCGCGTGCGCCCCATATCTCGACGCGTTCGATGTCGCGATCATCGAGCAATCTGGCGGCGATCGCGGCAACGGCTGCGTTGTTGCCCGCCTTGAGCGCCGGCGCGAGGGTGGAGCTGGTGATGTTGCTCAAGGAGCGGCCGCGCGCCTCGAGGTCGGACTCCAGCTTCTGCTGGACCGTGGCATAGGTGAGCTGATTGGCGTCGGCCGTATTGACGCGGTGCTCGTAATAGGCGAGGCCGCCCATAATCAGCGCCAGCACGGCGCTGACCCCCAGGGCAAGGAGCAAATAACTAGTTTTAAGGCTGCGCGCCATTGATTGTCCCAGTCCCCCGTCTCTTAACCGATAATCATACCCGTTCAGGGCAACCCCCATAAGGGGCGAGGGTACAATCAGGGCTCATGCGTATTGACATATATTCCGACACGGTCTGCCCGTGGTGTTATTTAGGGAAGCGCCGCTTCGACCTGGCGGTGGCGGCGCGCCCGCAATACGAGCCCATTGTCGTCTGGCGGCCGTTCGAGCTCAATCCCGACGTGCCCGTAGAAGGTGTCGACCGTGAGACCTACATGGCGGCCAAAATGCCGGATCAAGTCCACCTGGAACAGTCGCATGCGGAACTCGAGCGCCAAGGGGAGGCGAGCGGCATTCGATACCGCTTCGATCTGATCAATCGCGTCCCGAATACCCGCCGCTCTCATCTCTTGATCGCCCATGCAGCGCGGCGCGGCCTGCAAGCAGAGGTCAAGGACCGCATCATGCGCGCCTACTTCGAGGAGGGCTGCGACATCGGCGAACCGGACGAACTGGTGCGCTTGGGCAGCGAGGTCGGCTTGAACGCGGCGGACGCCCGCAACGCAGTGATTCTGCGGATTGGCCAGGATGGCGTGGTTGCCGCCGAGCGCCACGCGGCGGTTTTGGGAATTACCGGCGTGCCCACCTATATTTTCGACGGCCAATACACGATTTCCGGCGCGCAGGAAGTGGGCGTTCTCGCCCGGGTGTTCGATCAAGTGGCTGATTTTGCCTCCGCCCGCGGCGTAGCCTCATGAATGATGGCGAACTGACGGGGCAAGCGCGTACCCATATTTCGGCCGTTGCCGATCCGCAGTGCCAGTTGCACGCGCAGGTGGTGATGCCCTTCCTCAATTTACGCCGCGCGGCCGAGGCCGATGGCATCGATCTGGTGCCGATGAGCAGTTTCCGCGACTTTGGCCGTCAGCTGGCCATCTGGAACGGAAAATTCAGCGGCGAAAGGCCCATGTACGATGCGGCCGGGCTCGCGCTCGACACCGGCGCGCTGACGCCTGCGGAGCGGATCGATGCCATTTTGCTGTGGTCGGCTCTGCCGGGCGCCAGCCGGCATCATTGGGGCACGGATCTGGATCTGGTCGATGGCAAGGCTGCTGCCGCGGGATATCCGATCAAACTCACGCGCGAGGAATTTGCGCCCGGCGGGCCTTTTGCGGCGCTCGATCGGTGGTTGGAGGCGCAAGCCCCTCGTTTCGGTTTCTTTCGCCCCTTCAGGGGCGTGCGGTCCGGCGTGCAGCCCGAACCCTGGCATTTCAGCTTTGCGCCGATTGCCGAAAAGGCCCGGCGAAGTTTGGGCCCGGCAGTTTTGCGTGCGGCCATCGCCGGCGCGCCGCTATTGGGGAAGGAAGCCGTGCTCGCGCGTCTGGATGAGCTGCATGCTCGGTATGTTGCGAGGATCGACCTGCCATAAGGGTACTCGAACCGATCAGCATCCCGGTGCCGAGGTATTAAGCCCAGAGCGCTTTGAGCCGATCGAGCATCAAGCCTCGCACCTGGCCGATCTGGGTGTCGTCGGAGGTGAACAGGGGCGGATTACGCCGCAGCATGGGCCAACGCTCGCTGCGCAGCACACGGTGCAAGTAGCCCAGGTTGCGCTCGATAGCCTCAAGATAAGGATTTTTGCCGCCGAACAAGCATTCGAGGTAGCGGTAAGCGTGCTCGAACTCACCCTCGAGGCGCGCGACGAATGTTTCGCGCACGAACTCAGGCGTTTGGCGCAAGAGATCCAGCCCCGAGCTGTAGCGAACCCGCAGCGAGCCATCGACATCCGTCGTGGCGGCAACGCCGCCCAGCACGAATTCCGGATAGAGCCGATCGCGGCATTTCTCCAAGTAGCATCGATCCGCCATTTGGGCGATCAAATCCGCAGTGCCCAACAGGTGACCCAGCTTGCGATCCTTCGGATCGGCGAGCTGAATCATATTGAGCTTGACTTCATAACCGGTGAAATGAACGATCCGCGTCGCCACCGGCACCCAATTTTCGAGGCCGATGCTCGGCAAGTAGCGCGCGAGGAAACGCGCGCTGCGCGTCACGTGATAGAGGGTGAACTCGGCGCCATTGCTGTGCTGGCGGTCATCGAATTCCCGGATGTAGCCGGCGTCATGAAACAGCGAGGTCACCAGCGCCATGACCACGCGCTCGCCGCCGAAGCGCAAACGGCTCTCGACGGTGCGCTCATAGCCGGCCAGCAGCCGCGCCATGGCGAGCGTCATGTCGAGCGAGTGCTGGCGATCGTGGTAAAGGGTGTCGACGCCGTGATAGCCGGGCATGCGGCCGGTAAAAAGCTTGTCGAAATCTTCGAACGCAGCCGCGACCTTGTCGAAGGATTCGGACGGCCACGCGGTTGTAAAGAGTTCCCTGACCGCTGCGGCTACAGCAGCCGTGGAACTGACTTGGACGGAGTTCGCAACGTCGAAGTCGTTACGTCGGAGGTCGTACATCGCAATGAGTTTAGGCTTTAAGGCCCCCAAGCGCCATGTAACTACTTCTCCTTGTGGACGTAGCTCACAGTATTAAGTTAAGCAGCAGGCCGGAGGGGCCGCCGGAAATCCGCATTTAGTAAACTTTGATGCCGCCGAATTTGTCCCTGATGCGCCGCGCCAACGTCGCGTAACCCAGCCAAAAACCGCACGCCAAGCCGATGAGGAGGGCGATGCCGGCGATCAGCGGCCAGAGTGTCTCCACGGGAGCCTGGATGGCGGTGAGCGGACCTGTGGCCGGCTGCGCAGGCGCTGCCGGCGATGTCGCGCCGCCGCGCGCTGCAGCCAGCTCGCTTTGCCTTGCAGCAAGTTCTTGTTTGAGCCGCTCCACCTCGCTGCGCGCCGCCGCCTCGGCCAGGGCGGGCGTGGTGGCGCGGGTGCGATCAAGCTCCTCTTCGAGCCGCTTGACTCGAACCACGGCAGGTTCCGTGGCTGTCAGGAAGGCCGTTTTCACCCAGCCGGTGGTTCCGTCAGCCAGGCGTACTTGGGTGAAATCGCCGTTTTGCACCAGCGTCTCGACGCGGGTTCCCGAGTGCAGCGTGGCCAGTCGTTGACCTTGGTTGTTCTCCTCGGCATAGACGCCGAGCACCAGCTCGTCGCTCACGTAAGCGGTGGCCGCCACACCCCGCACCGCCGCCAGCGCCAGCAGCAATGCGGCCAGCCGCTTCACGCGGCGATTCCGGTTTGTTTGAGCAGGGGCCGCACGTCGGGCTGGCGCCCGCGAAATCGAACGAACGCGTCCATGGCATCGACACTGCCGCCGCGGGCGAGAATGGATTCGCGAAACCGCGCCGCCGTCTCGGCGTCGAAAACGCCGGCTTCCTCGAATGCTTCGAAAGCATCGGCGGCCAGCACTTCGGCCCATTTGTAACTGTAGTAACCGGCCGCATAGCCCCCGGCAAAAATGTGCGCGAAGCTGGCGGGCATGCGATTGAACGGGGCGGCCGGCACCACGGCCACCCGCCGCCGCACGGCGGCCAGGGTCTCGGCGACGTTCGCTCCCAGCTTGGCGTCGAAATTTGCGTGCAGTTCAAAATCAAAGGTGGCGAGTTCGATTTGCCGCAGCGTGTCGAGCGCGGCGTTGAAAGTGCGCGTACCGAGCAGGCGTTGCAGCATGTCGACGGGCAGAGTCTCGCCGGTATCGATGTGCGCCGAAATCAGCGGCAGCACCTCGGCACGCCACACGAAGTTTTCCATGAATTGGCTCGGTAACTCGACCGCGTCCCATGCGACACCGTTGATGCCGGCGATGCTCGGATACGCCACACGCGTCAGCATGTGATGCAAGCCGTGCCCAAACTCGTGAAACAGCGTGATGACCTCGTCATGCGTCAGCTGTGAGGGTTGCGCGCCGACGGGGGCCGTGAAATTGCAGACCAGCTGCGCCACCGGCAGCGCCGTGCCCGAAGGCAGCGCCTTGGCGACGACGCATTCGTCCATCCAGGCGCCGCTGCGCTTCTCGCTGCGCGAATACGGATCGAGGAAAAACCCGGCCACGGCGCGCCCGTCCTTGTCGAGCAGATCGTAGAAGCGCACGCTCGGATGCCAGACGCTGACATCGCCGCGCGCTCGGACGCTCACGCCATACAGTCGCTGCGTCAATGCGAACAGTCCGTCCAATACCTTCGGCAGCGGAAAATAGGGGCGCAGTGCTTCCTGCGACACTCTGTAGCGGCTTTCTTGGAGCCGCTCGCTGTAGAACGCCAAGTCCCAGGCGTTGAGCTTGCGGCCCGCGAATTCCTCGAGGTCCAAAAACTCCTCGCGCGCCGCAGGCCTGCAGCGCCGCGCCAAGTCGTCCAGAAAGGCGAGCACCTGCTTGCTGCTCTTGGCCATGCGGGTGGCGAGCGCATAGTCGGCGAAATTCGCAAAACCCAAAAGCCTGGCGAGCTCGTCGCGCAGCGGCAGAATTTCCGCAATGATGCTGTTGTTGTCGAAGCGTCCGGCGCTCGGGCCCAGCTCCGACGCGCGCGTGATCCAGGCTTCGTAGAAGTCGCGGCGCAGTTGCGCGTTTTCCGCGCTCGCCATGATGGTCATGTAGGTGGGTTGATCGAGTTTGAACAACCAGCCGGCTTGATGGGCCTCGCGTGCATCGGCTGCGGCGCGATCGACCGCGTTGCTGGGCAGGCCCGCAAGTTCCGCGCTATTCGTGACGCTGCGGGTATAAGCACGGCCGGCATCGAGCACATTTTCGGAAAACTTCGTGGCCAAATGCGCCAGGCGCTGCGCCACTTCGCGATAGCGGGTTTTCTGGTCCGCCGGTAGATCGACGCCCGCCAATCGGAAGTCACGCAAGGCATTTTCCAGCAGTTTGCGTTGCGCCGGATCGAGCGCAGCGCTTTCGGTTTTCAGCACGTGGGCGTAGCCGGCCTGCAGCGCGGCGTTTTGGCCCAGCTCCGAGGAGTACTCGGTGAGCAGCGGCACGCATTCGTTGTATGCCTCGCGCATCTGCGCGGAATTCGCGACCGCATTCAGATGCGAGATCGGGCTGAACACCCGGCTCAAGCGGTAGCTCAGTTCCTCGACGGGTACGACCAGCGAGGCAAAAGTCGGATTGGCTTGCGCCGTCAGCTCCGCGAGGCGCGCGCGGTTCTCCGCCAGTACTATTTCGAGTGCCGGACGAGCGTGGCTCGCCTCGATACGCCCGAAGTCCGGTAATGCGCCCAGTTCTAGAAGTGGATTGTTCACCCGTCAATTCTAGCAGACAGGCTCGTGCGGCAAGCGCCGCTGCGAACACGTATCATGGCGCTCTTCCTTTTGATGGATGGAATCGGCAGTGTCTACTTCAGCATTCGACCTCATCAGCATCGGCGGCGGCAGCGGCGGTCTTGCCTGCGCGCAGCGCGCCGCAGAATTCGGCGCCAAGACTGCGGTGATCGAACCGCAGCGGCTGGGAGGGACCTGCGTGAACGTGGGATGCGTTCCGAAGAAAATCATGTGGAACGCGTCGGGTGTCGCATTGAGCCTGCAGGATGCGGGCGACTACGGCTTCGATGTCAAAGTGGGGATGAGCGACTGGGCGGAATTGAAGCGCAAGCGCGATGCCTACGTGCTGCGCTTGAACGGAATCTACGAACGCAATCTTGGCGCAAAGGGCGTGGCCTATGTGCGAGGAGCCGCCCGCTTCGTGGATGCGCATACCGTCGAGGTGAACGGCCAGCGCTTGAGCGCGCGGCACATCGTGATCGCCACCGGGAGCAAGCCGGTGTTGCCTAAAATCCCCGGTGCGGAGTTTGGCATCAGTTCGGACGGCTTTTTCGATCTCGAAACTCGTCCCCATCGAGTCGCCGTCGTCGGCAGCGGCTACATTGCCTGCGAACTGGCGGCTTCCTTTCATGAACTCGGCAGCCAGGTGGAGCATTTCATCCGCAAGGAGCGGCTCCTGACGAATTTCGATGTGATGCTCGGCAAGTCCTTGATGCGGGAAGTCCGCGCCTTGGGCATGGTCGTTCAAGAAAACGTGTTGCCGGCCTCGGTGCGCCATGTGTCGGGCAAAAAGACTCTGGTGGCGCACGACGGCCGCGAATTTACCGGCTTCGATTGTGTGTTGTGGGCAATCGGCCGCGATGCGAATGTCGCGGGGCTCGATTTGCAAAAGGCCGGCGTAGCGCTCGACGACTCGAGCTACGTCGTCACCGACGGCTTTCAAAATACCAATGTCGCAGGCGTGTACGCCATCGGCGATGTCACCGGCCGGGCGGCGCTGACGCCGGTGGCCATCGCGGCGGGCAGGCGCTTGAGCGACAGGCTCTTCGGCGGCAAGCCTGAACGGCATCTGGACTACAACATGATTCCGACGGTGATCTTTACGCACCCGCCCATCGGCACCGTGGGCGCCAGCGAAGCGGAAGCGCGCGCGCAGTATGGTGACGCCGTGAAAGTGTATGTGGCCGATTTCACGCCCATGTATCACGCGATGACGGCACGGAAAACGCATACCGACATGAAACTGGTTTGCGTGGGTCCCGAACAGCGCATCGTCGGCTGCCACATCCTGGGTGCCGGCGCCGACGAAATGCTGCAGGGATTCGCCGTGGCGATCCGCATGGGTGCCACCAAGGCGGATTTCGACGATACCGTGGCCATCCACCCGACCAGCGCGGAAGAATTGGTCACAATGCGGTAGCACTTCGGCAGTTGTGTTCAGGCGTGCTGCGACAATGCCTCCAGAGCGGGTGCGGTGTCGGGACGAATTCCGCGCCACAGCAGGAAAGACTCCGCGGCCTGTTCGACCAGCATGCCCCATCCCTTGGTGGTGCGCGCCGCATGCAGGGATTTCGCCCACAAGGTGAACGGCGTTTGCCCGCGGCCATAGGCCATGTCGTAGCAAATGCTTTCCTCGCCCACCAGTCCCACCGGCATCTGCGGCATCTCGCCTTGCAAGCTGGCCGATGTGCCGTTGATGATGAGATCGTAGGGCGGCCCGCGCACGTCGGAAAACCCGCAGCCGGAAATTTCACCCAGATCGGTGAACTCCGCAGCCAACTTTCTAGCGCGCTCCGGTGTGCGATTGGCGATGACGACCTCGCGCAGCTCACGCTCCATGAGGGCGCCGAGCACGCCGCGTACCGCACCGCCGGCGCCGAGAATGAGCACTCGTTTGCCGACGAGCGCCATCCCCATATTATTCTCGAGATCCGCAGTGAGTCCGAGGCCGTCGGTGTTATCTCCCAGTAGCGACGTCTGCTCGAAAAAGGCGATGGTATTGACCGCTTTCGCCCGTTCGGCGCGCGGCGTGAGCTCATTCACCAGCTCTGCGGCCGCCTGCTTATGCGGCATGGTGACATTGAGGCCCTTGAGGCCGCCGGCGAACAAGCGCAGCGCATCGCGGCGAAAATGATCGGGCGGGATATCGAACAATCGATACACCAGATTCTGCGCCGCGGCTTTGGCGAACATGCCGTGAATGAACGGCGACCAGCTATGCGCGATGGGATGACCCGCAACCCCGTATTGATCAGGGGCCTCTGACCCCACGCTCAGGTTCACTCTGCGAGCCACTCCGCCGCACGTTTTGCAAAATACGTCAAAATGCCATCGGCGCCGGCGCGCTTGATGCACATGAGCGCTTCGAGTGCGACGGCGCGTTCGTTCAGCCAGCCGTTGCCGGCGGCGGCCATGATCATGGAGTACTCGCCGCTGACCTGGTAGACCAACGTGGGCATGCCAAACCGATCCTTGACCCGCCGCACGATGTCGAGATAGGGCAGGCCGGGCTTGACCATGACCATGTCGGCTCCTTCGCTGATGTCGAGCGCCACCTCGCGCAAAGCTTCGTCGGAATTGCCGATGTCCATTTGGTAGGTGTGCTTGCCACCGCCGCCGAGTTGCGCGGCCGAGCCCGTGGCATCGCGAAACGGGCTGTCAAAACTCGAAGCGTACTTGGACGCATAGGCCAGAATTCGGGTGTGGATCAGGCCGGCGGTTTCAAAGGCATTGCGAATCGCGCCGATGCGTCCGTCCATCATGTCCGACGGGGCGACGATGTCGGCGCCTGCGTCGGCATGCGATCGTGCCTGGCGCACCAGCGTCTCCACGGTGAGATCATTCATCACGTAGCCCTTGTCATCGATCAGGCCGTCCTGCCCATGCGTGGTGAAAGGATCGAGCGCCACGTCGGTGATCACGCCCAGGTTCGGGAATTCTTTTTTCACGGCTCTGACCGCGACTTGCGCGATGCCATCCGGATTCCAGGACTCGCGTGCGTCGAGGGTTTTCTTATCCACGGGGGTGAAGGGGAACAACGCAATCGCGGGAATTTTGAGCCGCACCAGGGTCTCGCATTCGCGCAGCAATTGGTCGACCGAGAGCCTCTCGATGCCGGGCATCGAAGCCACGGGCTGCCGATCGCCGCGGCCCTCGACCACGAAAATCGGGTAAATCAGCGAATCCACACTCAAGTGGGTTTCCCGCATCAAGCGGCGCGAAAACTCGTCCCGGCGCATGCGCCGCATGCGGGTGCTTGGAAATGAATGAACGCCAATTCCGGTCATCTTCGATGTGACTCCCATCATCAACTTGGCCACTGCAAATTCGCGCCGCCGGCGCCCGGCGCGGGCTTCTCGCCGCAGGCACCGTCGGCATAACGCGGTAATATCGCCCGGACGATATCTCAAGCCGGGTGCTGATTTATACATGAACGATGAGATTGGCGGAAATCAGAGACGCGCCCGGTTTCAGGCGCTATGCCAGTCCCTGCGTCCGGACCTGCTGCGGTTTGCGTATTGGTTGTCCCGTGACCGTGCCTTGGCCGAAGACGTGGTCCAGGAAAGCATGCTGCGGGCCTGGAAGGCTCGAGACTCGCTTTTGGACGAGACAGCGGCAAAGCCCTGGCTGCTGACCATCATTCGCCGGGAATATGCGCGCACTTTCGAGCGCAAGCGCTTCCCGACGGTGAGCGTCGATGAACTGGTCGCCAACGAGGAGCCGATGTTGGCTGCCGCCGAGGAGCAAAACATCGACGACGTACGCGCCGCCTTGATGAAATTGCCCGACGAATACCGCGAACCGCTCATCCTGCAGGTCTTGATGGGATATTCGACGGCAGAGATTGCCCGCGAGCTGGAATTGTCGGGTCCCGCGGTGTTGACGCGGCTGTTCCGCGCCCGCCAACAGTTGCGCGCGGCCTGCGGCGAAGACTTGAGCCTGGATCCGCAAGAATGATGGATCACACGCAGTATCGCTCCGCCGTCATGACAGATCCGCACGATCCGGATCCCGACCTGCGCGCGCACCGCGAGTCCTGCGCCGAGTGCCGCGTATTCACCGAGCAGCTGCTGCGCTTTGAAGCGCGGTTGGAACGCGCTTTGCTCATCGACATCCCAACCAAGTCGGTCGTGCTGCCGTTCGCGCGCAATGGCGCGCAGGGGCCTCGGCGGTGGATGGCGATGGCCGCCAGCTTGTTGTTGGCGCTGGTGATCGGCGCGGGAGTCTGGCTTACGCTGCCGCAGCGCAGCCTCGCCGCCGCTGTGGTTGCGCACATGGCAGGCGAGCCGGATGCGTGGCAACTCACCGACGTACCCGTCCCTGACGCCGACTTGAACGACGTGCTCAAGGATTCAAAACTTCGCCTGAAACCCGACGCGGGTGTGGTCAGCTACGCCAGCAGCTGCAATTTTCGAGGACACAAGGTCCCGCACTTGGTCGTGCAAACGCAGTCGGGACCGGTGACGGTCATGGTGCTGGTGCATGAAGCGGTGCGCAAACCGAAGCAATTCGACGAGCAGGGCTATCGTGGGACCATCGTGCCCGTGCCGGGCCATGGCAGCATCGCCGTTCTGATGCGCGATGCAAACCCAGGGAGCGGCGATGTCGAACGCATCGCTGCACGCGTTGACGATTCGATCGTCTGGACGCGCTGATTTTTAAATACCGACCTCGCTCAGCAAATCGATGAGCCGCCGCGCACTCGCCGCCAGCGTCGGATGTTCGGCCTCGAATTGCACCGCAACCCGCTCCAAGCGCTCCGGAAGCGTTTTGTCGACAGCGGCTTCGGCAGCGCCTGCCGGCTCATCGACCATGCGTTTCACGTCCGGAAGAATTTCGCCCAGCGATTGCCGCGTCGCGGGATTTTCTCGATGCGCATTGGCCAGTTCGGCATGTAGTTTGGCGAGCCGTTCGCGCAAAGTGGTTTCGTCCATAATTGTATCCTCGGGCAAATCGTGTCCTATTGTGCCATTCGCTCAGGCGTGAGGCGGGCTACTTCGACGTAACCCGCACCCGCCGCGGCGATTCCCTGGTGAATTGCACCATACGCGTCGCGAAGAAACTGATCCGCGCCATACGGCGGATTGACGATCAGCAGCCCGCTACCCGCGAGTCCCAAGCCCGCATCGTCGGGGTGAATCGCGAGATCCGCCAGCAGCATTTTCGGAATTCGCAAAGCCTCGAAACGCGCATGCACCATGCTGCGCTGAGTCGCACTGCGAATGGGATACCACATCAAGTAAATTCCGTTGGGCCAGCGCCGGTAGGCGTCCTTGAAAGCCTGCAGCATGGTCTTCAGCTCATCGAGGCTCTCGTAGGGCGGATCGATCAGCACCAGTCCGCGCCGCTCATCCGGCGGCAGGAATGCCTTGAGCGCCGCGTAGCCGTCGTCAATTTCCGTTCGCACGCGCCCGTGAGACTCGATCTCGCGCTCCGCGGCGCGGGCCTCCGCCGGCATCAGCTCGACGAACAATGCGCGGTCCTGAGGGCGCAATTCTTGGGCGATCAATGCCGGTGATCCGGGATAGCGCGGCAGCCGCTTGCCGCGCCGCGCGTGAATCGCCGTGAAATAGTCCGCCAAGAATTTATTGCCGGGCGCTTCGACGATCAACCGCTGAACGCCGCGCTCCGCCTCGCCGGACTTCTGCGCTTCCGGGGCTTGCAGGTCGTAGTAGCCGCGGCCGGCATGGCTGTCGAGCGCGAAAAACCCCGCGTCCTTGCGCTTCAATGACTGCAGGCAGTACAGCAAACCGACGTGTTTGGCCACGTCGGCGAAATTGCCCGCATGATAGATGTGCCGATAATTCATGCCGCATTGTGCCTGTGTTGCGCCACCGGCGCCAAAAGCCCACGCTTGCGTCGCAACCGGCAAGTGGGCAGTCTTGGTCGACCGGACATTTGCGGGGACGTACTTAAATGAAAAGCGGAATATTCGAGATTGACGGCGTCGACTATCCCGACGCCGACGCCTCGGACCCCAATGGCTTGGGGTGGATGCAGGGCTCGCCGCCGCCGCAGACAAAACTGATCCGCTTCCAAGATGATCGGTTCCTGGAGTTTCCCCGAATTCGCTGGACCCTATCCCACATGCGCGAACTCGCGCCGACGGCCGCCGTATGGCGCGGCAGCGCCGCACCGAGCGATCTTGGACAAGCGCCGCCCGGCATCGAGGCCGCGATCGATGCACTCGCGTTCGAGGACTTGCAGGGCCGTAGACTCACCTGGGCGCAGTCGCTCAAACACACCTACACGGACGGCATTGTCGTCTTGCATCGCGGCCGCCGAATCTACGAACGCTACTTCGGAGCGCTCGAGGAGCAGCTGCCGCATGCCTGTTTCTCGATCACCAAATCGTATGCGGCGACACTTGCGGCAACTCTGCTTCATGAACGCGCGTTGGATGAGGCGAAGACGGTGTCGCATTACCTCCCGGAGATGGCCGGCACCGCCTACGAAGACGCGACGCTGCGCCAAGTGCTCGACATGCAAATCGGCGTGGAGTACTCGGAGCTGTATGCTGATCCCAAGGCCCATATCTGGGACTACGGCAGAGCCGGCGGTCTGCGTCCGCGCGGACCGGATTACGCAGGACCGGGTAATTTCTACGAATACCTGCGCACGCTGCGCAAGGAAGGAAATCACGGCGCGGCATTTGCCTACAAGACCATCAACACGGAAGTGCTGTGTTGGGTCATGAAACGAGTCACCGGCATTGCCCTGCAGGACATGCTGAGCCAGAGAATATGGTCGCAAATCGGCTGTGAAGAAGATGGTTACCTCACGGTCGATACGATTGGCGTGGCCATGGGCGGCGGCGGGTTGAGCGCCAGTCTTCGCGACCTCAGCCGTTTCGGCGAACTGATGCGATGCGAGGGTGCCTGGCGCGGCAAGCAGGTCATACCGGCGGAAGTGATTGCCGATATTCGCCGCGGCGCCGATCCGGCCAAATTCGCCATGGCGGGCTACACGCTCCTGCCGGGCTATTCCTACCGCAACATGTGGTGGGTGTCGCACAACGCCCTGGGGGTGTTCGAAGGGCGCGGCATCCACGGCCAGCGCTTATACATCGCGCCGAAAGCGGAACTGGTGATTGCACGATTTTGTTCTCACCCGGTCGCCTCGAGCGCCGCAAATGACTCAGTCACCCTGCCGGCGTTCGCGGCCGTGAGTCACCTGCTCATGGCGGGTTGAGGCTCCGCCATTTAACATGTTCTCCCGGCAGTGCTTGGATTCGCGCGCCAGTTCACAGTTGCTTTGGTCGCCAACGCACGGCATCGGCTAACATTCCGTGGGTACTGTTGAGCAGGAGTGGGCGATGAGCACAGTCGCGGCGGAATTGGTCGAGGCGCACGAATACGACGGCGACGAGCTGGTCCGGCGGGCGACACTCGAGCGCCGCAACTACGAGCGCAAGTCCGTCGCCATTCACGCCAAAGTCACGGTGATGGGAATGTCGATTCTGCCGGGACACACCGTCGATATGTCGCGCGCGGGGGCCAGCATCACGGTGCCGTTCGAACTCGCGCGCGGACAAGCATGTCTCATCGATCTGGAATTGGAAGCGTGCGGGCAGACCAGCACTTTCCACATACCCGGCGAAGTGCGCTACTGCGTGCCGATGGGCAACGGCCGCTTCCGAGCCGGTGTGCGCTTTGGCGATACGGATGCGGCGACCAGCGCGTTCATCGCGGCGATTCTAAAGACACCCGTCTGAAATCAAAAAATCTCGCCTGAGCTCAAAAAATCCCGCGTGGTGGCTTCGGCATCCTCCCAGTGCGGAAAGGCGCTCATGGCATCTACATAGTTGTGAATGACGTCGGTGTGCGCGTCCTCCTGCCAACCCCCCGGCTGATTGCTGAGCGACAAATCTCGCGGACGGCCTTGCTCGTCGATCGAATACAGCGTGAAATTCAGCGCCTGCCGCGCTTCGCTCGCCAGGGCCGGCGAGCGCGCGGCCTTTGCGTACATGGCGAGGACCGCACCGTAGGTTGAATTCACGCCGCCCCAGGCCTGCTTGTCCTCATCCTGCTCGTGACACACGTTCACGCCGAATTCCCGATGCGTGAAATTCGCACGGACAAAATGCATCAACGAACCGCTATCGGCGAGCCAATCCGGATCAACCAAGTCCTTTTTTTCGAGCAGATAGCGCGCGAGATTCAAAGGAGCCCATGCGGTGCGGTTGGTGGGCGTGTCGTGGTCTTCAAAGAACTGTGCGAACAGGCTGCCTTCGGCTGCGGCGCTCGGCACTTGGTAGTCCTTGATCCACCGCCACAGCGATTGTCTCGCCTTGGAAAATTCGGAGTAGCCATGCTCTGTCAGCAGATCAAAAAGCCGCAAGATATAAGTCATGTTTCCCGACACCGGACCGCGCCCTTCGCCGCTGCGATAGTCGGCGCGAAAAGGCCACGGCGAGTGCACGGCGTCGCCGGCTTGCTGATTGGCGGCGAGGACCCGCGCGTTGTGCAGCGCCTGCGTCAAGTATTTCGAGTCGCCGGTGGCTTCGAACAGCAGCACCAACGCGTGACCGGCAATGCCGCCTTTGTCGGGTTCGATTTCATACGGCTGATCGGATTGCGAACCGCAATCAGCCGGCTGCGGGAAGTGTCCGCGTTTTCCCGTCGAGCGCGTGAAGGAGGGATATTTGCCGGCATCCGGCGTGAGCGCTTCCTTGAGCAGATAGTCGCCCATCAGGCGCGCGGTCGCGAGCGTCGCCGGCTGCTGCTCGCCGTGCATCCCGTAGAATTTCAAATACGAAAGAATTCCCATGCCGTTTTGGGTCGCGGGAATGATGTCGGTGCGCTCCGTACTCGGCGTCCAGGCGGCATCCAGAAAGGTTTCACAGGCGAAACGCGGATAGCCACGGTCAAGCGGGCACTGCTGGTAGTAATTCATTTCCCGGTCCAGCGCCGCGGCCCACGATGTCCAGGGCAGCAATTGTCCCGAAGCATCGAAGCTGGCCACGTGCCCCGCTATGGTCAACGGTGTATTCAGACAGGCTCCTTGAGCGCTCGGTAAAAGAATTTCGTGTCGCACAACCCACCGCCCGGCAGTAGAGCAAAGCCGGGAATGAGGCCGCAGGGCTGCCAGCCGAGTTTCGCATATAAACGTTCCGCGTCGCTGCTTGCGGTATCGAGCACCAGCAGCGTCTTGCCGGCGCCCAAAGCGGCGTGCTCGGCGGCCGTGAGTAATGCGGCCCCGATGCCGTGCCGGCGCGCCCGCCGATGGACCAGCATCTTCGCGATGTCGGCGCGATGCGGCTGATTCTCGAACGGAGCGAAAACAATTTGCACCGTACCCAAGATGGCGCCTGCCGCATCCGCCGCGGCCATCAACAGCCGCTCGCCGCGCGCCACGCCGGCGGCTGCCTCGCGCCAGAACGCATTCGCTTTAGCGCGGGACAGGGGCAGCATGAAACCGACGGAAGCGCCGCCCTCGACGCAGTCGATCAGCACATCGCTCAAGGCTTGGATCTCGCCGTCGCCGAAAGTCTGCAGGGAATGAATCTGGGTGGTATTGAGCACCGTTGCATCATTACGCCGCACCTGCCCTGAGATTGTCAATTTGCGCGTCGATCCCCCGTTAGAATGGCGTCGGAGGTGTCATGGCTTTGCAACAACTCTTCGGGATAGAGCTTCCCATCATCCAGGCGCCCATGGCGGGCTATCAAGGAAGCGACATGGCGATTGCGGTATCCAATGCGGGCGGCTTGGGTTCGCTGCCCGGCGCCATGCTGAGTGTGCAGGCGATGCAGACGGAGCTGACGGCGATTCGCGCAGGCACAGCCAAACCGTTCAACGTGAATTTCTTTTGTCACGCAACGCCTGAAATCGATGGCGCGCGAGAAGCCGCCTGGCGCAAGTTGCTGCGGCCGTACCTGGAGGAGTTCGACATCGAGCTGGACGATGCACCCACGCCGTCGCGGACTCCCTTCAGCGCCGCCGCCGCGGATGTGTTGGCGGCATTCAAACCTGCGGTCGTGAGTTTCCACTTTGGATTGCCCGCGGCCGACCTCGTGAAGCGCGTGAAGGAGTGGGGGTCGAAAGTAGTGTCGTCGGCCACCACTGTTGCGGAGGCGCTATGGCTCGAGCAGCGCGGCGCCGACGCCATCATTGCGCAAGGGTTCGAGGCCGGCGGCCATAGGGGCATTTTTCTGTCCGAGGATCTCAGCACCCAGGTCGGTACATTTGCGCTGCTGCCGCAGATCGCCCGGGCAGTCAGGGTGCCGGTCATCGCGGCCGGCGGCATCGCGGATGCCAAAGGCGTGGCGGCGGCCATGTCGCTCGGCGCTGCGGGTGTTCAGCTCGGCACGGCGTACCTGCTTTGTCCGGAGGCGACGACCAGTGCAGTGCATCGCGCGGCGCTGCAGAGCGATCGCGCTGCCCATACGGCGCTGACCAATTTGTTTTCCGGACGGCCTGCGCGCGGCATCATGAATCGGCTGATGGCAGAACTGGGCCCGATCAATGCCGCGGCCCCTGCTTTTCCGTTGGCCGCCGGCGCGCTCGCCGCGCTGCGCAAGAAAGCCGAGAGCTTGGGAATAGGCGACTTCTCGCCCTTGTGGTCCGGTCAAAATGCCGGCGGCTGCCGGGAAATTCCGGCGGCGGCGTTAACCCGATCGCTGTCTGGCTGAGAGCAACACTCATGGCGCTCGGCGCAACCGTTTATTCATTCAAAATCGAACTTGCCGATTCCGATCGCGGCGTCTATGTGCCTCTGGATTTGCGCGTTGCGCGCCATCCGTCGGAGACCGAGGATCACCTGCTGACGCGCGTCATCGCCTACTGTCTCGAGTACACCGAGGGAATCAATCTTTCGAACGGGCTGTCAGACCCCGACCAGCCCGCTATTTCGGTCCGCGATCTCACCGGCGCACTTCGCGTGTGGGTTGATGTCGGGGCGCCGGAGGCGGCGCGGTTGCATCGTGCCGCCAAGCTCGCGCCGCGCGTTGCGGTATACACGCACAAGGACGCTGAGCAGCTGGCCACCCGGCTGCGGGCCGAAAAAATCCACCGCGCGGAGGCGCTGGAATTGTACGCAATGGATCGCGAGTGGCTGGCGGAGCTCGCATCGAGGCTCGCACGGCGCATGGAATTCGCGCTCACCGTGGCGGATCGTCACGTGTATCTGTCGCTGGGCGCCGATACTCTCACCAGCACCGTCGAGCGGCTTGCAATCGGGCCGGAAATTTAAGACCGAGATTCAAGTCAATGCAACGGCGGCGCCGCTGCGCGCGCTCAACAGCAGCGCCTCCAATGTCATCATGATGCCGATTGATTCTTCGGGGCGAGTTCGCGCAGAAAGTCCCGCGGACGCAGAAACTCTTCGTAAAGACGGGCTTCGGGCGATCCCGGCGCGGGGCGCCAGTCATACTCCCAGCGAACCAGGGGCGGCATCGACATCAGTATGGATTCAGCGCGGCCGCGAGACTGCAAACCGAACAAGGTGCCGCGGTCATAGACCAGGTTGAATTCGACATACCGGCCGCGCCGGTAGAGTTGAAATTGCCGCTCGCGATCGCCGTACGGCTGGTCTTTGCGGCGTTCCAGGATGGGCATGAACGCCGGCAGAAAATGATCGCCGACGCTGCGCTGAAATGCGAATGAGCGGTCAAAACCGATTTCGTTCAGGTCGTCGAAGAACAATCCGCCGACGCCGCGGGTTTCGTTTCGATGCGGCAGAAAGAAATAGCGGTCGCACCAGCTTTTGTATTTCTCGTACACATCAGGTCCGAACGCCCGGCACGCGTCCCGCGCAGTTCGATGCCAGTGCAGCACGTCCTCGTCGTGTGGGTAGTAGGGCGTGAGGTCGAAGCCGCCGCCGAACCACCAGACTTCCGGCTCGTTGGCCGGTCGCGCCACGAAGAACCGGACGTTGCAATGCGTCGTGGGCACGTGCGGATTTCGCGGATGAAACACCAATGACAGCCCCATCGCTTCGAAGGGTGCCCCGGCAATTTCCGGACGCAAGCTGGAGGCGGATGGCGGCATCTTGTCGCCCAAGACATGCGAAAACGATACTCCCGCCCGCTCGAATACGGCGCCATCGCTCAGTAGGCGGCTCTCGCCGCCGCCGCCTTCGGGCCGTTGCCACACGTCGCGCCGAAATTTCACCGAATCGATATTTTCCAGTGCCGCAGTGATGCGATCCTGCAACTCTCTCAGGTAGCTTTTGACCGCGGACGCGTCTGCCGACTGAGTCATTGCCTAGGCTCCCGTCCTTACGTCTTCTTTTTTGCGGGACTCTTCTTGGCCTTGGCTTTGGCTTTTGCGGCCGTGGGCTTGGCCTTTGCAGCCGCAGCCGGCTTCACGGGCGCCTGCTTGTTGACGGCTGTTTTCTTTCCCTTGGCGGCGAGCTTCACTCGGACCGGCGCCGAGGCCGCTGCCTCCGGCGCCGCCGTGGGCGCGCCCTTTCCGCCCTTGGCGCCTTTTGCGGCGGCGTTTGGGGCGGTTTTTGGAGCAAACCTCGAGCCCTTTCCGCCCTTGCGTCCCCATTTGCCGCGTTCCGGCGCCGCTGCCAGCAGAGCCTGGCATTCTTCCAGCGTCAGGCTCTTGGGTTCCTTGTCCTTCGGCATTTTTGCGTTGCGCGCCTTGTCGGTGATGTACGGA
>DATHFW010000247.1:0-3403 GCA_035317945.1 Steroidobacteraceae bacterium
AGCAGCGACTCGGCTTGGGCGAGATCGCCCAAGACTTGCTTGGTGCCGGCAAACAGCCGCAGGCCTTCGACGTATTCAGGATTTGCGGTCACCAGGGATTCTAATTGTGAGTGCGCTGCGCTGAATTGGCCGGATTGCAGCAGGCCGCTGATGCGGCGCATGGACTCAGCCAGCATAACTGACATGGAAACCTCTAAGTGGCCGGCTGCGCCGCGCGCCTAGCCCAGGCCCAGCGCCTTGAGCAGTTCAGGCGGCGGCCCGTCGAAGCGCGCGAGCGGCACATTGCCGATGAACTTCAAGTCTTTCCGGCCCGCAGGAGTCGAGTAGAAAGCGCCGGACGTCAGGTCGCGATAGAACGCGAAGAAGCGCGCGGCATCACCTCTTGCAGGCGTCGCGCGTGCAGTATCGCAGATGTCGTCGCAAATGCCGCGTTGCTCAGGCGCGGTGAGTTCTACAAATCGCTTGCCGGAGCGACGCGCGGCCTCGGCGTCCAGCCACGCGAATCCTTCAAGCACCCTCGTCCGGTCTCGCTGGTGGACTGGATACGGCGCACTCACCCACTCATCGACGAACTCCACCACGCCGACGGCCGTGGCGCTGGGCGAGTGCTCATCGGCCGGGATGACAATGTCCGCCAGGACTCCCGCCAGCTGCCGCTGTGCCGCGGTCAATGTCAGCGGCCAGATCTCGCCCGGCTTGTAGTCAGCAACCAGATTGGGATCTGTCCCATACCCGTGCGCCGCGGGCGCCGTGTCGGCGCGCGCAACGCCTCCATCGCCTCTGCCCAACAGCGGCCACGCAGCACCGGCGGCGAGCACCCACTTGATTGTTGTTCGGCGATCGATCACAGCACCCGATCCATCACAGCTCCTTGCGCCGCATGCGCTCGAGAATGTGGTCTGCCGCGCGCCACGCCAACGCCATGATGGTGAGCGTCGGATTTTTGTCCGCGTTCGACGCGAACACCGCGCCGTCGGTGACGAACAAATTGTCGACGTCCCACGTCTGGCACCACTGGTTGGTGACCGATGTTTTGGAATCGGATCCCATGATCGTGCCGCCGACCTCGTGAATGATTGATCCGCCGGCAGCGATGGCTTTGGCGCCGTCTGTCATTACCGGGCGGCGAGTTTTACCGCCCATGGCCTCGATGATGTCGCCAAAGGTTTTTTGCATGTGCGCGGCCTGGCCCAGCTCGTGCTCCGACCATTGCCAATGGAAGCGAAGCACGGGGATTCCCCACTTGTCCTTGACCTTCGGATCAATCTCGCAATAAGAATGATCATTGGGAATCATCTCGCCGCGCCCATCGAACCAGACGAAGGATCCGTAATAGCGGCGAACGTCCTGCTTGAACTTCGCCCCGTAGCTGCCGCCGGTCAGCGATTCGAGGCCGGACGCCGTTCCGTGCCCCGGCATGCGCTTGCCGCCGCCGAATTCGATGTGGTAGCCGCGAGCGAATTTGAGTTTGCCGGCATGTTGGTCCTGATAGAGCCACCAGGGAACATAGAGTTGATGGCCGTCAGCGGCGTCCTCGTTGAGCGGCGGCAGGTTCTCGAGCAACGGAATCTGCCCACTCACACTGCTGCCCACCGTATCCATCAGGTATCGCCCTACCTTGCCGCTGGAATTCGCCAGTCCGTTGGGAAATTGCGCGTTTTTGGTATTGAGCAGAATACGAACCGACTCACAGGCACTCGCGGCCAGTATCACCACCCGGGCGGCTGCGTGCCGTTGCTTCCCGGTCTTGCGGTCTATGAAGCTCACGCCATTCGCCCGGCCGTCGCGCCCCATCGTGATCTCATAAACCATCGCGTCGGTGGTGATGTCGAGATTGTCGGTCTTCAATGCGGGCGGCAGATGGACGGTAGTCGACTGATAGTTTGCGCGCACGGAACAGCCGGTCCCGCACGGTGTCGCCCACAGGCAGGTGGATCGCTTGCGCATATCCTCGGCAAGAATCTTTTGCGCCTTAGGGTTGCCGGGATGCAGGCGCGCCGGCGAGCTCTTGTAGTCAAGCGGCTGGGTCAGAACCGCACGGTGGCCCGGTATGGCCGGTATCCCCAGGCGCTTCGCCCGTTGCTGGACCAAGTAGTCGCTGACCAGGCGCTTCGGCGGCGGCAACAGGCAACCCGGTGAGGAATTCGGCGTGTTTTCCAAGCCCTCATTGCTGCCGTAGACGCCAATCAGCAGCTCAACCTTGTCGTAGTACGGCGCCACATCCTCATATGCGATGGGCCAATCAAATCCCAGGCCATCGCGGCTATGCGGCTTGAAGTCGTAGGGACCATTGCGCAGCGAAATGCGCCCCCAGTGATTGGTGCGCCCGCCCAGCATGCGCGCACGCCACCACTCGAAACGGCCTGCATCTTCCTCGCTGGCTCGCACATAGGGCTCGCCGGGGACGTTCCAGCCCCCGTCCACCGTCGCGTCGAAGAAGCCAAAGGGTTTGTCCGGCGTGCCGACGGCGCCCAGCGGCGCCAAATCCGGCGTGCGGAACATGGGCGTCTCGGTTTCGGGAGAGTAATTGCGCCCGGCCTCCAGCATGAGGACCTTCGCCCCCTCCATGCAGAGCGTGTAGGCGGACTGGCCGCCGGCGGCGCCCGAGCCGACCACGATGACATCGTAGACGCTCTTCTGGTTTTCTGACGTCACAAAGGGCATGGCGCCTAGTTAAACGCAGGAATCGTTGTTTGTATATGGTGAGCTTCGAGGGCGAGAGCTGTCACAACCCGGCTTGCTCGGCCGTCTATGTTCGTATGAATGACCCTTTTCAGACATTCGAAAGCCATCGACAGCTGCTCTTTGGCGTTGCTTACCGGATGCTGGGCTCGCGCGCGGACGCGGAAGACATTCTGCAGGATGCGTATTTGCGGTGGCACAGCGACGCTGCCCATGACATACGCTCTCCTGAAAGCTGGTTGGTCACGACCGTCACCCGCCTTTGCATCGACCAGCTGCGGCTGGCCCGTAGCTCTCGTAAAGATGCCAGCGCCGACGGCGAAAGCGAACAGCGACTCTATTCTCTTGATGCTTGGCAGGAGACGCCTTACTACAGTGATCGCGAGCGCGCGGCGCTGGAGTGGACGCAGGCAGTGACCGATTTAAGCAACGGCCATGCTTCGGATAGCGTGTATGAAAAGGTTCGGGCGCATTTCAGCGAGGACGAAATCGTCGCACTCACACTCGCCATCGCGATGATCAATTCCTGGAATCGCCTGAATGTGGCCTTCCGTACAGAAGCCGGAGGCTATCGGCCGGGCATGTTCAACCAGTTACGGACCGCGTGAACGTACCCACGCTTAATGACGGTTGGCGAATCGGACAGAGCCCTGATGGCGGCCCTGTCCTCTTCGGCGCACTCAAGCCGCAGCGCGGAGCGATTGGGCCTTGATGAACACTA
>DATHFW010000248.1:0-7028 GCA_035317945.1 Steroidobacteraceae bacterium
AGAATCGGCGGCTTCTGTCCCTCCTTGATCGGCCTCTTGAGCACCCGCTTCCCCTTGGGAGACGCCATTGCCGGATTCACCGTGGTTGCCTATGCATTGGTCATCGTGATCGCCTGGGCTATCCCTGAAACGCGCGGCCGCGTGCTCATTGCGGACAGCACCGCCGAAACATGATGCGCTGGGAATTTTGGATCGATCGGGGCGGCACCTTCACCGACGTCATTGGGCGCACGCCTTCGGGGTCGCTGCGTACCCTGAAGCTGCTATCCGACAATGCCGCGCAGTATGAGGACGCCGCGGTGGAGGGCATTCGTCGATTGCTGGATCTTGCCCCCGGTGACCCGATCACGCCGCAGCAGGTAGCCTGCGTGAAAATGGGCACGACGGTGGCCACCAACGCCTTGTTGGAACGCAAGGGCGAGCGCACGGTCCTGGTGATCACCAAGGGGTTTCGCGACGCCTTGAGAATAGCCACTCAAGCTCGGCCACGCTTGTTCGAGCGCCACATCGTGCTGCCGGAAATGCTGTACGAGCGAGTGATCGAGGCTCAGGAGCGCGTGGCTGCGCACGGCGAAATCATCTCCGGTTTGGATGCCGCGGCGCTCAGCGCGCAATTGCAGCAAGCCCATGGCGACGGCTTGCGCTCCTGCGCCATCGTCTTTCTGCATGGCTACCGCTACGTCCATCACGAGCTGGCCGCGGCGAGCCTTGCGCGAGAAATCGGCTTTACGCAGGTTTCCGTCTCGCACCGCGTGAGCCCGTTGATGAAATTGATTCCGCGCGGCGACACGACGGTTGTGGATGCCTATCTCTCGCCTATTTTGCGGCGCTACTGCGACAAGCTTGCTGAGCTCATGCCCGGCGTACCGCTGTTTTTCATGCAGAGTTCAGGGGGCCTGACCCAGGCGCACCGATTCCATGGCAAGGACGCGATTCTCTCGGGTCCCGCGGGCGGGATCGTCGGCATGGTGCGCACGGCGCAGGCATGGGGGCATGCCAAGTTGATCGGCTTTGACATGGGTGGCACGTCGACGGATGTCAGTCACTTCGCCGGCGAGTACGAGCGCGCATTCGACACGGAGGTCGGCGGCGTTCGGGTTCGCGCGCCGATGATGAGCATCCACAGTATTGCGGCCGGAGGCGGTTCCATCATTCACTTCGATGGCGCGCGATTGCGGGTGGGCCCGGACTCCGCGGGCGCAAGTCCCGGTCCCGCGTGTTACCGCCGCAACGGCCCGCTCACCGTCACCGACGCCAATGTACTGTTGGGGCGCATTCAGCCTGCGTTTTTTCCGCGAGTATTCGGTGTTGCAGCGAATGAGACCTTGGATGCGGACATCGTTGCCCGCCGCTTCGGCGAGCTGGCTGAGCAGATGACCGGCGCGACCGGGCAGCCGATCGCGCCCGAGGAAGTTGCCGGCGGTGCCTTGAGAATCGCGGTCGGCAGCATGGCAAACGCAGTGAAGCGGATCTCGGTCATGCGCGGTCATGATGTCACCGGCTACACCCTGCAGTGCTTCGGCGGGGCGGGTGGTCAACATGCCGGTCTCGTGGCGGATGCCTTGGGCATGTCGCGAGTCTTCATTCACCCCTTGGCCGGCGTGCTGTCGGCGTATGGCATGGGATTGGCCGATCAAATTGCCATGCGGGAAGCAGCGGTGGAGCGTGAGCTGAACGAGGAAACCTTCACTCAGGCAACGATGACCGCGGCCCGCCTGCTCGATGAGGCTGCTGCTGAGCTAAAAGATCAGGGCCTGGCGGGCGATGCGCTCAAGAGCGTGGTACGAGTCCATGTGCGCTATCAAGGCACCGACACCGCGCTGCCTTGCGCACTTCCGGCGCAAGTGCCGCCGGCGGAGGGCGTGCGCATCGTCCGCGAGGAGTTTGAGCGCAGCTATCGGCGCCGGTTCGAATTCATGGTCTTGGGCCATGCGCTGGTGATCGAGTCGGTATCGGTGGAATGCATCGCGCCCGGCGCCGAGACACCGGCATCGGATCCCATCGGCGCGGCAACGCTTTATGAGCCCGCGGCGGACGCGGACATTTCCATGTACTGCCTCGCCGACACGCAGTCCGCGGGCTGGCGCGACGCGCGGCTCTATCGCGCCGAAACGTTGCGTCCCGGTGCGCGGGTTCCCGGCCCGGCCATCCTCGCAGACCGCCATGCAACGACGGTGGTCGAACCTGGCTGGGAAGCGCGGCTGGTTGCCGGCGGCTGCATCGAACTTGAGCGTGTTCAGCGCCGAAGCGGGCAGCGCGCCGCGGGACCGCACGTCGATCCTGTCATGTTGGAGTTGTTCAACAATATATTCATGAACATCGCCGAACAAATGGGGCTGCGCCTGCAGAACACGGCCTATTCGGTGAATATCAAAGAGCGTCTGGATTTTAGCTGCGCGCTGTTCGACGGCGCGGGAGCGTTGATCGCAAATGCGCCGCACATGCCGGTGCACTTAGGGTCGATGAGCGAGTCGATTCGCACCGTCATCGATCGTAACCCGCAGATGCGCAGCGGCGATGTCTTCGTGCTGAACGATCCTTATCACGGAGGGACGCACCTTCCCGACATCACCGTTGTGACGCCGGTTTATTTGGACGCCGCTGATGCCGCGCCCAGTTTCTTTGTCGCCTCGCGCGGCCACCATGCCGATATCGGCGGCATCACGCCCGGATCGATGCCGCCGTTTTCCGCACTCATCGGTGAAGAAGGCGTTTTGATCGATAACTTCAAGCTGGTGCAGAGCGGTACGCTGCACGAGGCGGCCATGCGCGAACTGCTCCTGAGCGGCGCTCACCCGGCGCGCAATCCCGCGCAAAATCTTGCCGATATGCGCGCGCAAATAGCAGCCAACGCCAAGGGCAGCGCGGAGCTCAAGGCGCTGGTGGCGCAATTCGGCCTGAACACCGTGATCGCCTACATGCAGCACGTGCAGGACAATGCTGAGGAGTCGGTGCGCCGTGTCATCACCTCGCTCAAGGACGGGCACTTCATCCTGCCGCTCGACAACGGCTCGCGCATTGAAGTGGCCGTGCGCGTCGATGCCGAAAGCCGCAGCGCGTGCATCGACTTCACCGGCACCAGCGCTCAATTACGGGATAACTTCAATGCGCCGCGCGCCGTGACCACCGCGGCGGTGCTCTACGTGTTTCGCACGCTGGTAAACGATGACATTCCGCTCAATGCGGGATGCTTGAAGCCGCTGCAAATCATTCTGCCTGACGCCTGCATGCTGAACCCCGAGTCGCCTTCGGCCGTGGTGGCCGGCAACGTCGAGACCTCCATGTGCGTGACCAACGCGCTGTATGGCGCCCTGGGCGCGATGGCCGCCAGTCAATGCACCATGAATAATTTCACCTTCGGCAACGGCGAGTACCAGTACTACGAAACCATCGCCGGAGGGTCGGGCGCAGGACCTGAGTTTGACGGCACCAGCGTGGTCCAAACGCACATGACCAATTCACGGCTGACGGATCCTGAGGTTCTGGAATTTAGATTTCCCGTGCGCCTGGAGTCGTATGAAATTCGTGCGGGGTCGGGCGGCGCCGGACGCTGGAAGGGCGGCGACGGCGGCATCCGGCGCGTTCGCTTTCTGGAGTCCATGACGGCATCCATCTTGAGTAACGGCCGCACCGTCGGCTCATTCGGCATGGCGGGCGGCGAGCCGGGCGCCGTCGGCGAAAATTATATTGAGCGAGCCGATGGCCGAGTGGAGAAGTTGGCGCATATTGGTCAAGCGGATATGCAGTTCAACGATGTGATGGTGATCTGTACGCCGGGCGGCGGTGGCTACGGGAAGAAGCCTAAATAACAGATATTAACTATATCTCGTAACATATTGTAATATATCGTTATTATAGTGCCTTTAATTTATCTAAATCCGCCCAATCTTAAAGTGAATTCTAGTTTGATTTACACTGCTCGCACACCTGTGGCCGAGGTTCCTGAAAATGCCTGAGATTGAAAATGCCTGAGATTGAAATTGTTGAGGTCGGTCCGCGGGACGGCCTGCAAAATGAATCGGTGCTGTTCAGCACGCAGCAGAAGCTGGCGTTCATCGAGCGCGCGATCCAGGCCGGCGTGCGCCGCATCGAGGTCGCCAGTTTTGTAAACCCGAAGCTGGTGCCGCAGATGGCCGATGCCGAAGCAGTATCCGCAGGATTGGTCCCGCGCGACGACGTGATCTATATCGGTTTGGTGCTCAACAAGCGCGGCGCGTTGCGCGCCATTGAGGCGGGTCTTGATGAGCTGGGTGCCGTGTGTGCGGCTTCTGACGGATTTGCGATGCGCAATCAGGGTCAAACCTCGGACGAATCCTTGGCGATGTGCTGTGAGGTGGTGCGCTTGGCGCGACAGGAGGGGCGGCGCGGCCAGATCACGATCTCCACGGCGTTCGGCTGTCCGTTTGACGGCGAGGTCGATCCGCAACGGGTGGTCGATATGGCGAAGAAGGCAGCCGCCGCAGGGCCGGTTGAAGTCGCCATCGCCGATACCATCGGTGTCGCGGCGCCGCGCGATGTTGCCGAACTGGTTGCGAGAGTGAAGGCCGCGATCGCACCACTGCCGGTGCGCGTGCACTTCCACAATACGCGAAACACGGGTCTCGCCAATGTCTGGGCCGCGGTCAATGCCGGCGCCGGCACGGTGGATGCGTCGTTGGGCGGCTTGGGCGGCTGTCCATTCGCGCCTCGAGCCACGGGCAATGTGCCCACCGAAGACGTGATCTACATGCTGGAGCGCTCGGGATACCGCACCGGGCTCGACATCGACCGGGTGATCGAGTCGGCCGCCTGGCTGGCGGGTGAGATGGGCCGCGAATTACCCGGCATGCTGAGCAAGGCCGGCAATTTTCCGGGCGCCGCGGTACGGCGTTGACCTCACTGCGGGGTATTCAAGCAGCGCTTGAAACGATCATCGACCCGGTGAGCGTACCAATCGGTGGTGAGACTTCGTTTGATTTTCGGTCCGCCGAGTTTGATACGCGGTACCAGGGCCGACGGCAGCTGCCTTCCGGCCTTCTGATTGGCCAGCGCGAACACGCGCTGATATAGCGTCGTGGTTTCAAAGTCCTTGGTTTTTCCTTCAGCCAGGGCGGCATGGATGGCGCCGTCACTCATCTTGAGCCGCGCCGCGAGCGTGCGCACCGCGAGTTCGGTATCGCCGGGATTGTTCGCGTCGCTGCCATGCGGCACTAACGCGCCGTCCGGGACCAGAGGGATGCCGGACGCAATGCCGACCGCACTTTGAAAGGCGGCGTTGCGGCTCGCATATTGTCCGGCATTGAAATCTGCGAAACGGTACAGGTACTGATCGTACGGCGCGCGGTAATCCAAAAGATGCGCCACGCCAAAATAGACCCCGCCGCGGCGGGTAAACAATTCATCCTCGATGCTGGCCTTCACCGGATAGGGATAGGGTGCCGCGGCTGAAAACTGCTCGGCAAAGGCAACATTGACCTGCATGGGTCCGCGGGTGCGTATCGGATTCCGATCGGCGAACAGCGTGCTGCCAAGCGGCACTGCTGCGAGGAAGTCTTCGTAGGCATCGCTCAAGTCTTTTTCGGTTCTTGCCGCATCAATCCGCTCGCCGTAGCTACGGCCGTCGGATGATTTTAGCTGCAGCACGCCATCCACGATCAGCATCGGCACATGGGCGTGCGCTGCGCGGCTGTTGATTTCTTTCCGAGCGATCACGCCGAGACCGGGCACCGCTGGGTCGACCCGAAATCCCGACTCCTGTGCGATCACGGCAACCACGGCACAAATGTTTTCGTGGTTCGGCGTCACGGTGAGCACCGTGAGAGCGGCATACACATCTATGGCCCAGCCGGCCCGGTCCGGCACATTCTGCGGCAGCGATGCTTCGATCAGGGCGCGCGCGTCAGTGGGGTTCAAGGCGGGCGGCTCGGTAGGCTGCCGGCCTGCACAACCGGCCAACAACAATGCGGTTCCCAACCCGATCAGGACTTTGATTTGATGCACTGCAGCCTTAAGGTATATCAGGCAACGCGTATGGTACCGGTTCGGTCGAAGGCGTAGTCTTTTTGAATATCGAATTCAAGGAGACGCGCCATGAGCATCAACGAAACAAAGCTGAACGAATTCCTCGGCAAAGCGGTGGGCGATTTAGGCGCCGCGCTGAGTGCGACACTGGTACTGGTCGGCGACCGACTGGGCCTTTACAAGGAACTGGCGAAAGGCGCGGTAACTTCCGCCGATCTCGCGCAGCGCACAGGCACCAGCGAACGCTATGTCCGCGAGTGGCTGGGCAATCAAGGCGCCAGCGGGTACATCGAGTACGACGCGGCGAACGGCAAATGGTCCATGACCCCGGAGCAAAAGCTTTGTCTGGCCGATCCGAACGGACCGGTGGATGTGCCGGGCGCGTACAACATCGTCGAGGCGACATTCCACGCGCTCGGGCGGACGCTCGAGAATTTCAAAAGCGGCAAAGGCATGGAGTGGGGCGAGCACCATCCCTGTCTGTTCAGCGGCACGGAGCGATTTTTTCGCGCAGGCTACAACGCGAACCTGATCACGGCATGGTTGCCGGCGCTCGAAGGAGTCGTGGATAAGCTCAACCGCGGGGCGCGCGTCGCGGACGTCGGCTGCGGCCATGGCGCCAGCACGGTATTGATGGCCAAGACTTATCCTAAATCAACGTTCGTGGGCTACGACTACCACGGCGAGTCGATCCGGGTCGCTCGTGAGCGCGCCGCCGCGGCAGGAATTGCCAATGCCCAATTTGAAGTGAGTGACGCCGTCAGCTACTCCGGCAAGGAGTTCGACGTGATTGCCTTCTTCGACTGCTTGCACGACATGGGCGACCCGGTAGGCGTTGCGCGTCACGCGCGACAGGCGCTCAAAGCCGACGGAACGGCGATGATCGACGAGCCTTTCGCAAACGATAAAGTTCAGGACAATCTCAACCCGGTCGGGCGTGTGATGTACGGCGCCTCTTCGCAAATATGCGTCCCGGTATCGCTCGCGCGCAAAGGTCCTGCGCTGGGCGCTCAGGCCGGCGAAGCGCG
>DATHFW010000249.1:0-2143 GCA_035317945.1 Steroidobacteraceae bacterium
CCAGTCCTGCCATGTACCAGGCAAATGTCGGCGGGGTGTTGAGCATGGATTGGTTGTCCGCGATTGCCTTGTAGTCGAACACGTGGGGTGTATCGGCACGCGCATGGCCGATGAGATCATCGCGCACAATGACGACCGTCAGTCCGGAGGGGCCGATGTTCTTCTGCGCGCCCGCATAAATCAGCCCGAATTTTGACACATCGACGGTGCGCGACAGAATGCTGGATGACATGTCCGCCACGAGCGGCACGCCGCCGGTGTCGGGGATATAGCCGAACTCCACGCCGCTGATGGTTTCGTTCGGCGTGTAATGTACGTAGCGGGCACGGCCGCTGAAGCGCAGCTCCTGCTGCGGCGGTACGCGGCTGTAGCTGCCGCCGGCATCACCGGCGACGTGAACCTGGCAATACCGGCCCGCTTCCGTGATGCCCCTTTGCGACCAATGCCCGGTGTTGATGTAGTCGGCCGTGGCCTGCGGTGCCGAAAGATTCATCGGCACCAAGGAGAACTGCGCCGAGGCTCCGCCCTGCATGAACAGCACCTTGTAATTGGCAGGTATCGACATCAGCTCGCGCAAATCGGACTCTGCCGCCGTCGCCACCTCGACGAAGGCCTTGCTGCGATGGCTGATCTCCATGACCGACATGCCGCTGTTCCGCCAATCGAGCAATTCGTCGCGCGCTTTTTCCAGAACCTCGAGCGGCAACACCGCAGGTCCCGGCGAGAAATTGAAAACGCGCACCGCGCAGATCCTATGCGTCGTCGACCGTGGGGTCCGCGGGCTCGGCGTCGGCCGGCCCGGACTCTGCATCGTCGCCCTCTCCTGCCAGGCCCTCGATGCGCTCGAGGCCGGAGAGCTGATCGCCGTCCTCGAGTCGGATCAAACGCACACCCTGAGTGTTGCGTCCGACGATGGAAATGTCCTTGACCGGCGTACGCACCAGCACGCCATTTTGGCTCATCAACATGATCTCATCGTCCAGGCTGACTTGCAGCGCTCCGACCATGATTCCATTGCGATCGGTGATTTGCAACGCAATGACGCCCTGGCCGCCCCGGCCGTGTTTCGGGAAATCCTCGAGCGGGGTCAATTTGCCGAAACCATTCTGCGATGCGGTGAGAATGAAGCCGTCCTGCGCGACGATCAATGCATTGACTCTCTGCTCGTCGCTGAGTTTGACGCCGCGCACGCCGGCGGCCTCCCGGCCCATCGCGCGCACCTCCCCCTCGAGGAATCGAATCGCTTTGCCGGCGGTGGTGAACAACAGAATGTCCTTCGTGCCGTCGGTAATCGCGACTCCCACCAGTTTGTCGCCCGGATCCAGCGCCACGGCGATGATGCCGCTCGCGCGCGGCCGCGAGAACAATGCCAGGGAGGTTTTCTTGACCGTCCCAAAGCTCGTGGCCATGAAGACAAACTTCCCTTCCTCGAATTCCTTGATCGACACCATCGCACTGATCCGCTCGCCTTCTTGCAGCGGCAGCAGATTGACGATGGGCTTGCCGCGCGACCCGCGGCTGGCCTGCGGCAGCTGATAAACCTTGAGCCAGTACAATTTGCCGCGGTCCGAAAAGCACAGCAGCGTATCGTGGGTGTTGGCCACGAACAGCTTGTCGACGAAATCCTCGTCCTTGACGCTGGTGGCGGCCTTGCCGCGGCCGCCGCGGCGCTGCGCCTGATAGTCGGAGATGGGTTGCGCCTTGGCGTAACCGCCATGCGACAGCGTGACCACGACATCCTCGGGCGAAATAAGATCTTCGGTGGTCAGATCCTCGTGATTGACGAGGATTTCAGTACGGCGCTTATCGCCGAAAGTGTCGCGGATGTACTCCAGCTCCATCCGTATCACCTGCAGCAGCCGCTCCGGACGCGCCAAAATGTCCGAGAGATCGCGGATCTGCTCGAGCAGCTCTTGGAACTCGGCAATGATCTTGTCTTGCTCCAGTCCCGTGAGGCGGTTCAGGCGCATCTCCAGAATCGCCTGCGCCTGCGTTTCAGTCAGCCGATAGCCTCCCTCGACGATCCCTAAGGCGACTATTTCCGCATCGGGCCGCGTGTTGATGGCGCCGGCACGCGCCAGCATCTCGGGAACGGCGCCCGACTTCCAGGTCCGCGACATCAGCGCGACCTTCGCCTCGGCGG
>DATHFW010000250.1:0-8422 GCA_035317945.1 Steroidobacteraceae bacterium
GGTCGCGGCCGGTTACGCACATGCGCGCCTTGAGCGAGCCGGGTTCGTAGTGGATGCCGGCATGAATGACTTCGCTATTGCGCGAACTGGTATGCATGCCGAAGTGCCGTTCGCGCTCGAGAATCACGACCTCGCGGCCGCCGCGCGCCAGTGCCCGGGCGACGGCGAGACCGACGGCGCCGGCGCCGATCACGATGCAATCGACATCGTTCAACGAAGCTACCCGGTGGGCTTGATCGCTGCCGCCGCGGCGATGAATTCATCCACATCCGCGCTCGGCGTCGCATAGGAGGTCACCAAACGAATCGTCACGCCGGACCCGGCGGCCTGCAGCGGCCAGCGGTAGAACTTGAATCCCTGCGTCTCCAAGGCACTGACGATTTGCTCGGGCAGCACGACGAATAGTTCATTCGCGCTCACCGGATGCAGCAGCCGAGCTGCGGAAACGCTCTTCAGGCCCAACGCCATTCGGGTCGCCATGGCATTGGCATGGCGGGCATTGTCGAGCCATAGGCCATTCTTCAAATAGGCGTTCAACTGCGCGCTCAAAAATCGCAGCTTCGACATCAGATGGCCGGCGCGTTTGCGCCGCCGCTCAAAATCACGCGCCATGGCCGGATCGAAGAACACCACCGCTTCGGCCCCGAGCGCGCCGTTCTTGGTGGCACCCAGCGACAGCACATCCACGCCGCACTTCCAGGTCGCCTCGGCCGGCGTGCAGCCCAAATGCACCAATGCATTCGCGAATCGCGCCCCGTCCATGTGCACCGGGAGCTGCTGCTGTTTGGCGACCGCGCTGATGGCGGATATTTCCGCCAGAGAATAGACCGTGCCCCACTCGGTGGCCTGGGTCAGGGTGACGGCGCCGGGCTTCACGTGATGAATGCCCAGGTCCTCGGCATAGGCGACTGCCTGGGTCAGTTGCTCGGGACGAATCTTGCCGTCCGCCGACGGAAAGCCGATGAGTTGCGCTCCGCCGGTGAAGAAGCCGGGTGCGCCGGATTCGTCGGTGACGATATGCGCGGCTTCGTGGCAATAAATGGCGCCAAAAGTCGGAACGATTTGCGACAGGGCCAGCGCATTGGCGGCAGTGCCGCTCGTCACCGGGAATACCGTGACCTGCCGTTCGAACAGCTGGCTGGCAACCGATTGCAGCTTTGCCGTTAAGTCATCGCCGCCATAGGAGGTGACTGATCCCTCATTCGCCTTGTTAACCGCCGACATGATGGCTTCGCACGCGGGAGCGACATGGTCGCTGCTGAAATTTCGACCCAAGAGCGCTCCTGATGACCTGCCTTCAAGTGAGTGGGCTCGAGGATTGTACCTGTGAGATATCGTCGGCGTCACCGATCCCAGTTCTTTGCCGTAAATTCATAGCTCTGTGCTTCGCGCTGCCAGATCGCCGCCTCGCGCCGCACCGTCAGCAGCCAAATGCGCTGCTCCAAGGGTTGACGCGGTTTGAAGCAGGAGGGCCGCAACACCGCGACCGCACCGGCATGCTGCGGATCGCGCACGGATTCGTAGCGAATCGCATCGACATTCGCCTCTCTGGCGATTCGGGCGAAGTGCTGGGAAGCGGTGTAGTCGCGCGGATCGGTCCACTGCGCATGCGATCTTTTGAACGGAGCCTCGGTGAGATCGACCATGCGCGCCTCGATGCCCGCGCGGAATACGGTCTGCGGCGAGGGTCCCAGGCTGTCCAACCCGGTGGTGTCCATCAAGAAACGCCAGCGCCAAAACCCCAATTCCGCGCAGGCGGTGCGCTCTTTTTCCGCTCCATACCAGACACCCGGGTCGGCCGGCGCGCGAAATCGCGAGCCGATCGGTGAGGCATAGCGAAACGGCGTCGCCAACAAATAGTGCAGATCGACGGCATCGCTCGGAACTGCGGGCTTGCTCTTCTCCAGCACCCGCTCGAGGACGAGTTGCTCCTCGATATTGGCAACCAGCCTCAAGGTCGATGCGATGTGCTGGGCTTCGACGGCGCGCCACAGCCGCCGCGTGGCGCGGCTCGCCTCAGAGCCGACCGCGTGCGGCGTCAAGATACTGGACGACACGAACCAGCCCTTCGGTGCTGCGAATCAGTTCAATGGGACGACCCGTCAGCGCCGTGTTCTGCCCATTGAGCCACGCGCGGGCCGCCGAGTCATTGGAGCCGATGACGGCGTCCAGCGAGCGAAATAATCGCACGAACAGTGCGCCGAGTTCCCATTCCTTCTTTTGATCGTCCAATCGATAGCTGCCATTGGCCATGCGCGACACGGTGGATGGGCTCAGGCCGAGAATTTGCGCGAGGCTCGACTGCGTAATTTCCAACAATGCGCTCGCGCGCAACACCGCACCGGTCAGTATCAGGCGCGGTTCGGGCTTGGGTGCTGCCAGAGAGCGCGGCATGAAATGCCTATAGAAATAAATAACACCTTTGCATTCTACGGAAATACTGCCCGAATGGCAAGATCAGCTCAATTGGTGGTAAACACCGCTAGTGGCCGGGGCAGGACGCTTGCTGTTCAACTTGATGTTCAGGCGCAGCTCATTGGCCGAATCGGCGTTGCGGATCGCCTCGTCATAGGCGATGACACCATTGTCGTAGAGCTCGAACAGCGACCAATCAAAGGTGCGCATGCCGACTTCGTGGGACTTGCCCATGATGGCTTTTAGTTCGTGAAACTCGCCCTTGAGAAGCTTATCCGACACGATCGGCGTATTCAGCAAAATCTCGATCGCGGCAATGCGGCCGCTGCCGTCCTCCTTGCGCACCAGACGTTGCGAAATGATGCTCTTCAGATTGCTCGACAGATCCATGAGCAATTGCTTGCGGCGCTCTTCCGGAAAGAAGTTGATGATGCGGTCGAGGGTCTGGCTGGCGCTGTTGGAATGCAGCGTGCTCATGCACAGGTGGCCGGTCTCGGCGAAGGCGATCGCATGCTCCATCGTTTCGGCATCGCGGATTTCCCCGATCAAGATGACGTCGGGGGCCTGGCGCAAGGTATTTTTCAGGGCGTGATGCCAGGTGTGCGTATCGATGCCCACGTCGCGGTGCGTGACCAACGACATCTTGGATTCGTGGATGAACTCGACCGGGTCCTCGATGGTAATGATGTGGCCCGCCGAGGAGCGATTGCGGTGATCGATCATGGCCGCCAGCGAGGTGGTCTTGCCCGAACCGGTGGCGCCCACGACCAGCACCAGACCGCGCTTGGTCATCACCACTTCCTTGAGCGTTTCAGGCAAGCCCAGCTGCTCAAGACTGGGCATCTCGTTGGGAATGGTTCTGATCACCATGCCGACATTGAGCTGCTGCATGAACACGTTGACCCGATAGCGCGCCACGTCCGGTATCGCCAGCGCGAAATTGCACTCGAGTTCTTTCTCGAACTCCGCGCGCTGGCGCTCGCTCATGATGGAATGCGCCAGGTCGCGCGTGACCTCCGCGCTCAGTTTCTGCGTGGCGAGGGGCTGCATTTTCCCCTGGCATTTCATGCTGGGAGGAAAATCCTTCGAGACGAACAGATCCGACCCGCCCGCGCGCGTCATCGCCGCCAGCAGCTTGACCATGTACGACTTGGCTTGATCTACGCTCAACGACATGGAGCCCAATATAGGCGCACGATCCCGCTGCGGTCCGCGACGGAGGTCTCAGTGCGCGCTTCGCCAGCGCCGCGTAAATTCGTGTCGATCCGTCTCGGTTTCCAATTCCGCCGCGACCATGCTGACGAGTTGCTCGGCGGTGACCGCCCGCAAGGCCGCCGTCTTGACCAAGTGCTTGGCGATGGGGCCGATATACCCGGCCAGCAGCCGCTCGATACGCAGTACCTCTGCCGGATCCAATGGCGCCGCCGCCGGTGCACTGACAAGGATCGGCGCCGGCTGTGTTATCGCCGCGTCCGGAGCTGACTGACCGCGCTGCGCCTTCAAGTAGGCGCACAAGCGGGCATAGTGCGGCTCTAGCGGCGGGGGAAAGGCATCCATCCAATGCTGGGCGCTCAAGAAATATTCGAGGCTCTTGGACGGCAGCACATTCTCGATGCGAAACGGCAAGATGCTGACCTGTTTGTGCACCGCCCTTTCCACCTCGCGCCGCACCTGGGGCGACTCGTTGCTGCTCGCCGAGAACACCAAAACCATGGTGCGCGAATTGGCAATGGCGTCGATGATTTCCGCCGCCCAATCCGCCGAGGGCGCGATGTCCCGCGGCGCGATCCAGCAATTAATTCCTTCCTGTTCGACGCGACCCACCAGTTCCATGGCGCAGCCGTAATCCGGCTGGGAGTAGCTGACAAAAACGTCGCGCACCATGGTTTATGCCCCGAGCAGGCGCAGCGCCTTCTCGAGGCTCTTGCGCATGCGGCCAAAAGAGCGCGTCAGCGATACGATTTCCGTGGCCCCGCGCTCCGGGAAATTCTCCGCCGACATGTCGCCGAGGCTGACCTTGTCCGCCACCAGCGCGATCTGCCGGACCGGCCGCACCACCAACTGATAGAGAAGGACATTCACCACCAGAAACGCTGCGGCGAATACCGCGAGCAGCAGAATCATGAAGGCGCGAAACGCCTTGTTGGCATTGGCGGCGGCACTGGCGAAGGGCACCGAGACGACTTGGGCTGCGACTACTTCATTGGGCTGCCAGCCAAAGCCGTTATCGCCGCCGTAACGAGCGATCAAACTGTGCGGCGCAGCCGAGGGCGTACTGTGGCACACCAGGCACTCGGGCTTGGCGCGGATGGGCCGCGCCAGGTAAAGGAATTTGCCCATGGGCGTGTCGCGCTCACCCACCATTTGCTGAGTCTGCGCGTCGTTGCGAAAGCGCTGAATGATATCCCCTTCCCAGTCGGCGGCTCGGTCACGAGGATTGGTCGGGTTGAGCGTGGCCTCTTTATAAGAGTACTCAGGATGGTGCTCATGAAAGCTGAGCAAATTTTGCGTCGCCGCGTAGGAAGGCACGCTTTGCGGCGGAAATTGCTCCTGCATCCCCGCGGAAATCAGCGGCAGGATTTCCTTGGCCGTGTAGGTGCGCACGGCGGCGGCGCTGTCCATCATCAAGCCGGCCTCGACGAGCACTTCACGTTGTGCGTTGCCCTCCAACATGGTCCAGCAAATGTATCCGGCCAGCAGCGCAGCAATCAAGAACACGGCGCCGAGCGCCGCGTTGATTCGAAACAGTAGGCTCATGGTGTGGAAGGCATTTGCGATGCCGTGTTGTACTTTAAGGGTCCGTCCGTGCCCATAGTGTACACGGGCTTCCTAGCGCAGACGACCCTTCAGATCCTCGCGCGTCGATTTGATATGCGAATGCATCAGGGCCCGCGCTTCCTTCGACTTCCCCGCGCGCCACGCTTTGAGCAGCGCAGCGTGTTCGCGCGTCGCGCGCTTGGCGCGCCCTTCGGGGCGCAGATGAGCCTGCACATAGCGTTGGGCGAGCGTATGCAGCCGGCTCAAGATCTCAGCGGCCACCGGCTGCAAACGCGGCACGATGAGCAGCAGGTGAAAAGCGCGGTTGAGCCGGCCTGAGGAGGCGAACTCGCCGGCCGCGGTTGCCTCGTTCAATTGCTCGAGCGCGCTTTGCGCTGCCTGATGATCCGCGGCGCCCGCGAGTTTCGCGCCCTGCGCGACCGCCGCCGGCTCGATCTGCAAACGCAGCCGAAAGACCTCGTCGAGTTCGGCGCCGGCCAACGGCCGCACCTGAAAGCCGCGATTCGGAAAGATATCGACCAAGCCCTCGGATTGCAGCTGCACCAGCGCCTCGCGCACCGGGATCTTGCTGGTGCCGAATTCAGCGGCCAGACTATCCTGGCGAAGCGCAGAACCCGGGGCGTAGGTGCCCGACAAGATGCGGTCCCGAAAGCGCACGATGAGCTGACTGGTCATCGATTGAACGAGCGGTTCGGTCATGCGCGAATACCCCAACAGAAGGGGTCTTCGGGATCCAGCCGCAGCAGGTTCTCGCCGGTCACGTGCGCCGTGCCGGTGATGATGGGTATCACCTCGCCTCGGCTGCGATCGTGCCATCGATAGCGCGCCTCAAAGGTGCTGCCGATCAAACTCTCCTGGACCCAGGCATCACCCTCGAGCAGCTTGCCGTCCGCGGCAAGGCAGGCGAGCTTGGCGCTGGTTCCCGTGCCGCACGGAGAACGGTCGTAGGCCTTGCCCGGGCACAGCACGAAATTTCGGCTGTGAGCTCCCGGCCGACTCGAAGGTCCGAACAGTTCGACGTGATCCACCAGCGGGTGCCCTTGAGCATTGATCGCCTCGCGGACCCGCCAGGAAAAATCAGTCAGCGATTCCACCTGCTTCAGGTCGATGATTTGATCATGCTGCGAAATCAGGAAGAACCAGTTGCCCCCCCAGGCAACATCGCCGCTCACCGGGCCAATGCCGGGAACCTGCACCGTGACATGGCGATGTGAGCGATAACTCACCACGTTGGACACGCTGATCCGGCCATCGGCGCGCAATTCCACCTCGACCGCACCCACGGGGGTGTCGATTTTGATCGCGCCCGGGGCGAGCCGGCCCGCAAACTGGAGCGAAGCAACCAAGCCGATGGTGCCGTGTCCGCACATCCCGAGGTAGCCGACGTTGTTGAAGAAGATGACGCCCAAGTCGCAGCCGGCGCGATGCGGTTCCACCAGCAGCGCACCGACCAAGGGGTCCGAGCCCCGCGGTTCGTTCACGACGGCACAGCGATAGTCGTCGAAGCGTTCCTTGAAGCGCTGTACGCGATCCGCGATCGGACCGTCGCCTAAGTCGGGGCCGCCCTCGACAATGAGCCGAGTGGGCTCGCCGCCCGTGTGCGAATCGATGACGCGAATCGAGGAAGTCGTCACGGACGCGTATCGCGCGCGCGCTCGATCATCGCGATCACCTGGGCGCGCCGCGCACCCGACAACGGCAGCCGCGGCGGGCGCACGCGCTCCGAACCGCGGCCCATGATCTGCTCGGCCAGCTTGATGGATTGCACCAGGTCGTGCTCGGCGTCCAGGTGCAATAGCGGCATGAACCAGCGATACAGAGCGCGCGCGCGCTCAAGGTCGCCCTTTCGCAGCGCCTCGTAGAACCACAGCGACTCCGCCGGGAACGCGTTCGTCAATCCGGACACCCAGCCCTTGGCGCCCAGCACCAAGCCTTCGAAGGCGACATCGTCGAGCCCGGCGAACAGCACGAAGCGCTCGCCGAATTCATTGATCAAGTCCGTGAAGCGCCGCGAGTCGGCAGCAGACTCCTTGATCGCGACGATGTTGGCGACATCCGCCAGACGCTTCAGCGTCGCGATATCGATGTTCACGCGGTAGGAGGGCGGATTGTTATAGAGCATGATGGGCAGCCCCGTCGCCGCCGCCACGGTGCGGAAGTGATACTCGAGCTCGGCCGGCGTGGGCACGTACACCATCGCCGGCAGCACCATCAGGCCCGTCGCGCCCAACGCTTCCGCGTCACGCGCAAAGAGCGCCGCCGTGGCCGTCGTGAATTCCGAGACGCCGACAATCACGGGAGCCTTGCCGGCAACCTCGACGGCGCCCTTGAGCACCGCGCGCTTTTCCTCCGCCGAGAGGGAATTGCCCTCGCCCACGGTCCCCATCAATACCAGACCATGAACACCGTCTTGCAGCAAGGCTTGCTGCACTCGCTGCGTCGCCTTCAAGTCGACTCGCAGGTCTTCATCGAATTGCGTCGTGGCGGCGGGAAAGACACCTGACCAAGAGCATGACAAGGGTTTCGACATGGACACGCCCAATAGTGGTTGCTTGCGGGATCGTAGATCGTATACGGTGTTGGCATGAGCGGGCAAGATACCATCGCCGTGATCGGCGCCGGGGTGGTCGGCGCGGCAGCCGCCTTCGCCCTGGCGCGTGAGGGGCGCAAAGTACTGCTGCTCGATCGCGCCGAACCCGGGGTCGCCGGTGCGAGCTTCGGCAATGCGGGTCACATCGCCCAGGAATTGGTGCAGCCGCTGCCCTCTCCTGCGCTGCTGTTTGGATTCTACCGCGAGCTATTCCGCTTCGGAGGGCCACTGGATTTGTCGCCGCGGCAGGCGCTGCGCATGTCGCCGTGGATCCTCAAGTTTGCTGCGGCCGCGTTTCAGCGCGCCCAAAACACGCTGCATTTGGCGCCGCTGGTGCGTCCCGCCCCCGACGCCTGGCAGCGCTTGCTCGAAGCGGTCGGCCGCCCGGAACTGATGCGCCGGCGTGGGCACTATGAGATCGCCTTGGGGAAGGGAAGCCAGGCCCGCATACAAACATATGCGCGCGACATGGCGCGCATCGGTGTGAAAACCCGCCCGCTCTCGGCCGAGCAACTGCTGCCCCTGCAACGAGGAGCGAATGCAGCGATGGCCGCGGGCCTGTGGTTCGAGGATTCGGCCAATGTGATTGATCCTTTGGAAGCCGTGCGGGCATTCGCCGCGGCGGCGCTGAAATGCAAC
>DATHFW010000251.1:0-2351 GCA_035317945.1 Steroidobacteraceae bacterium
CGACAAGGGCGTCGGCGCAAAGTATCTGGAACTGAAGATCACCGACCGCGTTCCCAAGCATCAACCTGAGTTCATGATCAAAGACTGGGAATGATGCGTGCAAGGCGTGATTAACACACTTCGGCCGCTGCTCCTCGGCGGCTTGCTGCTGGCGATGCCGTTCGCGGCATCGCCGGCGAAAAACGTCAAGCCGGATCCGAACGGCTTGGCCCCGCATGCGGTTCAGGACCTCGCCTACGGCGACGTGCTGTTCTACTTCTTTGAGGATGACTATTTTGATTCGATCACGCGCCTGTTGGCCGCGCGCCAACTGGGACGCATCCCGCATACCCCTGAGGAAGCCGAATTGTTGCTGGGAGGTTTGTACTTATCCCTCGGCCAGCACGTTGAGGCCGGCAGAATCTTCGAGGCTTTGCTGAAGCAGAACACCTCGGAGTCCGTGCGAAACAGGGCATGGTTCTATCTTGGAAAGGTTTGGTATCAGCGCGGTTATCTCGAGGAGTCTGAGCGGGCGCTGCGCGAGGTGTCGGACAAGATAGATCCGCGCATCAACGCCGAGCGCTACATGCTGCTGGCGCAGCTCATGATGCGCCAGGGGCGCTACGATGAGGCCATCACGGCGCTCGGCAGCTGGCATGGCGCCCCCGACTGGACGGCCTATGCACAATTCAACTTAGGGGTGGCCCTGGTGCGCAGGGACCGGCTGGCGGAAGCCATCACCTATCTGGATCGGGTCGGCAATATGCAGACTCGCAGTGAGGAATTGCTGGCACTCAAAGACAAGGCCAATCTGGCGCTCGGCTTCGCGCTGTTGCAGGCGCAGCGCGCGGCTGAGGCAAAACCGATCTTGCAGCGAGTACGGCTCGAAGGTCCTTATTCGAGCAAGGCGCTGCTCGGAGTGGGATGGGCGGATGCCGGCATGGGCGAATACAAGCGCGCTTTGGTGCCGTGGATGGCGCTTCGCAAACGCAGCTTGCTCGACTCCGCCGTCCAAGAGTCCTTTCTCACCGTGCCGTATGCGTACGCGCAGTTGTCGGCCATGGGCCAGGCCGCCGAATTCTATAATTCGGCCATCGAGTCCTTCGACAATGAACTGAAGCGCATCGACGATTCGATCGAAGGCATTCGCAGCGGCAAGCTGCTCGATCGTCTATTGAATGACGACAAGAAGGACACGCTGACCTGGTATTGGCAGCTGACGACGGTGCCGAATGCGCCCGAGTCGCGCTATTTGTATGCGCTGCTGGCGAGCAACGAATTTCAAGAAGGCCTGAAGAATTACCGCGAACTCAATTTCATGAGCCGCAATTTGAGCGACTGGCGCGGCGATGTCTCCGCTTACGATGACATGCTCGATACCCGTCAGGAGGCCTACAACCGGCGCGTGCCCAAAGCCGATGCCGTTCTGGCCGCGACCGATCTTGACGGGTTGACTCAAAAACGCGTGGATTTCGAATCGCGCATCAATGAGATCGAGAAATCCAACGACGTGGCTGCCTTGGGTACCCCCGAGGAGCAGCAGACTTGGGCCCGGTTGAAACGCATCGAGGAATATCTGACGGCGCATCCGGATGATCCTGATGTGAGCGATATGCGGGAAAAGCATCGCCTCATGAAGGGAGTCATGTACTGGCGTCTGTCGGAGAGTTTCAAGGCCAGACTGTGGAATGAACGGCGTTCGGTCAAGGAACTCGAAGGCCAGCTCAAGGAGACGCAGAAGCGCGCCGTCTTGGTCAAGCAGGCGCGCGCAGGTACGCCCCTGACGACCGGCGGGTACGCGTCGCGCGTGGCGGCCGTCCGCGCGCGGATCGATCAATTGCTCGAGCGCATGGCCGACGTTTCGGAGCGGCAGAACCTGTTCCTGCAATCGCTCGCCATCCGCGAACTCCAAGGCCAGAAGCAGCGCATTGAGACCTACGAGGTGCAGGCGCGTTATGAACTGGCGGCGATTTATGACCGCACCTCGAACGGGCCGTCGAATGCGCCGCCGAACACGGCGCCGAGCGTGCCGCCGCAGGCTAAGCCATGAAGGTTTTGGTCTCACGGCTGACAAGTATCGCCGCGATACTGGCTGCCATGGCATTCAGCCCTGCGATGAGCGTCGCTGCGCCCAAAAAACCGGCGACGATCAAGGATCTCGACAATCAGCAGGTCGACATCAGCCCCGATCCTCCGCGGAACGTGGATCCGGCCAAGACCATGGACAGCTACAAGCGCTTTCTGGACTTGAACGCGGGCGATGCCGCATTGCGCTCCGAGGCATTGCGTCGACTCGGCGATTTAAACTTGGAAAGCTCGGAATCCGAACGCATTGAGCGCGAGTTGGCGACCAACGAAGGATTGCGGGCCAC
>DATHFW010000252.1:0-4315 GCA_035317945.1 Steroidobacteraceae bacterium
ATCGCAAAGTTCGACAAAGCGCGTGCCGTGAAGATCCGCGGAATCGGCGTCAGCAGCAGCAGCGATCGCTCGCCAGATCAATATGACCGGCATCTCACGCGCGTCGCCGCTCAAAAATGCTACGAGATGGCGGGCGCCGGCCCGGAGGATGTGAGCGTGGCCGAGCTCCATGATGCATCTGCGATCGCCGAGATTCTCCATGCGGAGAATGTCGGCTTTTGCGACTATGGCGATGGCGGACCACTAGCGGCGAGCGGCGATACCAAGCTCGGCGGGCGTCTTCCGATCAACGTATCAGGCGGGCTTCTCTCAAAAGGCCACCCCATCGGCGCCACCGGTGCGATCCAGATATTCGAACTTGTCACTCAGCTTCGCGGCGAAGCAAGGGAACGCCAGGTGGATGGTGCACGTATCGGGCTCGCCGAAAACGGCGGTGGCTTCCATGGGCTCGAAGAAGCAGCCTGCGTGGTCACTATACTGGAGCGCCCCGCAGACTGATAAAAACAGGCTTATGCGCGGCGATTGATTGCGGCTTGGGCGGATATGGGACGGCGGGGCGCTTCGACCTCGCCGGTTCCTTCTCAACTGCCAGTGAAGGCCGGCTTGCGACGTCCGAAAAAGGCCGCGACTCCTTCTCGGCAATCGTCGGAGGCAAAGGCGAGCGTCTGGGCGCTCGTCTCGAGCGCGAGGAATGTCTCGAGCGGTTGCTCATAGCCTGCATGGAGCAGGCCCTTTGTGAGGCCACTCGCGAGCGTCGCACCAGCCGCCAGGCGCCGGCCCATCGTGAGCGCGCACTCCATCAGCTCCTCCGGTGCTAGCAACCGGCTAATCAGGCCGATCCGCTCGGCTTCCGCCCCCTCGACCTTTCGGTTGTTGAGCAGCACATCCTTGGCACGCGGCATGCCGATCGCGCGCGGCAGGGTGAGGGCTAGTGCCAAATCGGCGGCGACACCGACCTGTGGAAAAGCAGGCAGGAAATAGGCTTCGTCGGATGCGAGTACGACGTCGCCCATTAACGCGAGACTGAAGCCCGCGCCGACAGCTGCTCCGTTGACCGCCGTGATTACCGGCTTGCTGCCGGAAAGCAGCATCCGGACGATGCGGTGCGAGACACGCAGCCGATCTTGGGTCTGTGCCGGTGTGTGCCCATTCGCAAGGCTGGAGAGATCGCCGCCGGCGCAAAAAGCCGATCCGCTACCGGTCAGAACCAGACAGCGCTGCGCCGGATCGGCAAGAAAATCGGCGATATGCAGATCGAGCGCTTCCTTGATCTCGGTCGAGAGTGCGTTCATTGAGTCCGGGCGCGAGAGCGTCAGGAGCGTCAGGCCTTCGTCCATCGTGCGCGCGACCGCTTCCGTCACCATTTTCCTCCTACTTGAACGATTTGTGTTACGCGCGCTGAACCGCGTGCCGCTCGGCATCACCGCTGCCGCGACGCGAGCGGCTCGCGCGCATGGAGCGCCCGCTTGAAACGCCGACGCGCGCGCTGCCCAGTACCTCCCCAATCTTAAGCGCGGTTTCCGCGACCTCAGGTCCGACCCTCGAGAGCAGTTCAGACGTCGGGAGAAGATAGGCCGGCCCGCCACAATTGATTGCGAGCGCGCCGCCGATGCCCGTTGCGCGGATCGGGGCCGCGACGCCGTGGATATCGTTCTGCCAGTCGCCCGCGGAAAGACAGAAGCCAAGCCGCGCGAGATCTCCCCGTGCGTGGTCGACGATATCGCTGAGTCCGTCGGCTTCCTCGATGCGTTTCTTGCGGCGCATGTCACGCGCCAGCTGCGCAAGTTCCTGGTCACCAGCCACGGCAAGATAGGCTCGCCCCATGGCAGTCGTAAGCAGCGGGATACGCAGGCCGACCGAGATCCGCAAACCGATCCGTGATGGCCCGTCGACCGTATCGACATAGATCATGCTGAAGCGATCACGGTGCGCTAGTCCGACGTTCATTCCACTGAACTGCGCTAGGTGCTGCATCAAAGGCCGCACCTTCTCCACGACATTGAAGTTGTTCTGCGCGACATGGCCGAGCACGAGGGCGCCCCCGCCAAGCTCGTAACAGCCGAAGCCTTGGTGGTAGGATAGATAGCCAAGCTCGGTCAGCGTGAAGGCTATGCGAGAAATCGTGGGCCGGGGCAGCCCTGTACGCCGCGCCAGTTCCTGGTTGCTGAGCGGTGGGTCTCCGACGCGGAAGGCGCGAAGCACATCCAACCCGCGAGCAAGCGCAGATATGAACTGCCGAGAAGCGCCTTCATCTTTCCCTTCCTCCATATCGCCCAACGCTGCCATTCTTCGGGTCCCCTGGATCGCTAGCCCTGCTTCTGCTGATCAAAGCTTGTAGCATAAATGCGAAATTATATTCTGTTGTGCAAAACATGCCATTATTTTTCCCCCGTGGAAATGAGCTCCGGAAACATTCTCCACTCTGCGTGCTCAGCCTCCGCACGTTGAGTGTCGGCCTTCTCGCGACCCTCCGTGTTAACCCGCGGACTGTAAGCGGTTTGAGGTCCGTAATGGGCGGCTGGTGGCTCGAGAGTAATCCAATCCCCAATTGGCCTTGAGTATTCCACTCCCCATGTGATCCAGGACCCAGGCTGCATATTGTGTGAAACTGTCAGCCTGATCGTCGTGGCGAGCACCTGGGAAACCAAGAGCTCGGTTTCGAACGCAGCGAGCCACGAGGCATCCTCGGGTAGAAGCACCCTACCTTGCTTTAAGAACGACGAACGTGCGGCTAAACTCGCTTCTTGGTGCCTTTGGATTGTTGCCCGACAACATGGTGCGCAACTATGTCCAGTGGCGCATCCTGGGGATCGAGGGCAAAAGCCCCGATCCGGCGCGGTTGGCCGATATCGGGAGTGCGCTAAAGTTCCCATAAGCGCCGCTGGTGTGGCCTATTCGTTTTCCGGAATCGATCGCGCGTTAGCGACGGCGCGTAATTCGGTGAGGAACTGCTGCTGCAATATGGTCGGGTACCAATCCCGCCGCGTGATCGCGCCGATCGTACGGGCCGTGTCGGGCACCGCCGATCGGACCACGGTCAGATGCTCAGCATCGATCTCGGCACGCACCTGATCGGGCGACAGCAAAGTCAGGAAATCGCTGCGGATCAGCACGCCCTTGATCAAAGCGACCGAACCGCACTGGATCGGCGCATGCGGACGCGGCATGCCGGCCTGGTCGAACAATTGCTGCCAGCGTTCGAGCAGGCCCGAGGCGCGGCGCGCGACGATCCACGGATAAAGCGTCAATTCCTCATACCCTGCACACTTGTTCGCCAGCGGATGGCCGGCGCGTCCAATCACAGTCAGTTGATCGGTGAACAAAGCCTCCTGATGCAGATCGCGCGGCGGCTGCTCGCGCAAAGCGCCAATGATGATGTCGAGACTGCCGCTGCGCAGATATTCGGCCAGTTCGAGATAGGAGCCCTCGACCACGTCGATATGCGCGCCGGGCGCCTTGCGGGAGAGGTTGGCGAGCGTCGCTGGCAGCAGTAGCGAACGCGACAGCGCCATCGCGCCGATCCCGAGCCGACCGCCCTGATCTGCGGTCTCCTCCAGCGCGGCGGCAAGCTCGGCGATCGCCAACGCGAAATCGCGCACCAGCTTGCGCCCTGCCGCGGTCAGGCCGACGCCGCGCCCCCGCCGTTCGACGAAGGACAGACCGCATAAGTCCTCCAGTTCGCGTACCGCGCGATGCAAAGCCGGTTCGGACAGGCCGACCGCTTGCGCCGCGCCGACGAAGCTGCCCGCTTCCGCAAGGCTGAGCATCGCCCGCACCTGTGCGCTGGTCAGGCGGTTTTCGGGACGGGCGGTGCGCCCGCTCCGTGCGCCGCCCCGTACCGCGCGCGCCAGCCGGCCCACAGCGCGCGTCACACGCGCCAGCACACGCTTCCCGACCGACGTCGGCTGCATGCCCTGCGGCCGCCGCTCGAACAGAGCCGCGCCGAATTGTGCCTCCAGTTTCGCCAGCCCCTGCGTCAGCGCGGGCTGCGACAGGCCGGCGAGCTTGGCCGCGCCACTGATATTGCCGCACTCGGCGATCGCGCCCAGCGCGCGCAGGTGGCGCAGGTTGAGATCGAACGGCTCAATCATCGCGACATATAGCCACAGCTTATACCATCTGCGCTATTCGAATTTGTTTATTGTGCTCGACCGAGCCAAGCCGATGCTGCGGCGAAAACGCCGAGTATCGGAGAGGCAGGGCGTCATGCTCGATCAGTTGCTGGCCATTCGACCCGTTGAGGATTCCCAGAATCCGCCGACCCGGCATCGCGCGCTGCTCGAGTGGGTCGCGGGGATAGCCGATCATCTGCAGC
>DATHFW010000253.1:0-7902 GCA_035317945.1 Steroidobacteraceae bacterium
ACGTGCCGCTCGATTCGGCAGGGCAATGCGGCGATGTTACTGAGCGCCAGGCACTTGCCGGATTTGAAACCGGGACAACTTTCTTGCTCACCGCGAAAGGTCTATTTGCCATCAAGCCGCCGGCCGTGAAGAAGCCTCGCCCCGAGGTAGAGAGTTGGGAGCCCAACCCGAACACCGGAAATTGATTTTGATCTGATAGCGCGGGCGCAGCAGGCGGCGTGGGAACTGGCGCCGCCGCAATCGATTAAAAAAACATAACAAAATCATATAGTAACTAGGTTTAATTAATCTAATTAAACATATCGAAGTTTCCTCTACAATGCCGTCGCGCCGATGACGGCACACCTTTACAGGAAATTTCTCAAATCATGCCGAGTGGCTCACTGGCCGAGGAAATCAGCAGAAGAAGAACTTTTGCCATCATCTCCCACCCCGACGCGGGCAAGACCACGCTCACCGAAAAGCTGCTGCTGTTCGGCGGCGCCATTCAAATGGCAGGCACCGTCAAGGGCCGTAAGGCCACGCGTCACGCAACGTCCGACTGGATGCGGCTGGAACAGCAACGCGGCATCTCCGTCACGTCCTCGGTGATGCAATTCCCGTTCGATGACTGCATCGTCAATTTGTTGGATACGCCCGGTCACGAGGATTTCTCCGAGGACACGTATCGAACGCTGACCGCCGTGGACTCGGCGTTGATGGTCATCGACTGCGCCAAGGGTGTCGAGGAGCGCACCATCAAGCTCATGGACGTATGCCGCCTGCGCGACACACCCATCATGACGTTCGTGAACAAGTTGGACCGCGACGGCCGGGCGCCGATCGAATTGCTGGATGAAATCGAAAGCGTCTTGAAGATCCAATGCGCGCCCATCACCTGGCCGATCGGCATGGGGCGCGACCTGCTCGGCGTCTATCACTTGATCGAAGACACGATCTACGTGTACGTGCCCGTCGAGAAAGGGCGCGTCGGAACCCACGAAACCATCGTCGGGATCGCTAGCGATGAAGCGCGGGAGTTTCTCGGCGATCGATACGATAAGTTTCTCGAGGAGGTCGAACTGGTGAAGGGCGCGAGCCCGCAATTCGATTTGCAGCGCTACCTGGCGGCGAAGCAGACCCCGGTGTTCTTCGGCTCGGCGGTCAATAATTTCGGCGTGCGGGAACTGCTGTCGTCGTTTGTCGCGCACTCGCCGGCGCCGCAGCCACGCCCGACCCTGCAGCGCCCCGTCAATGCGGATGAACCCAAGCTCACGGGCTTTGTGTTCAAGATCCAGGCCAATATGGACCCTGGGCACCGCGATAGAATCGCCTTCATGCGGCTGTGCTCCGGACGCTATGCGCGCGGCATGCGCTTGCATCATGTGCGGCTCGACAAGGACGTGCGCATCGCGGATGCGCTGACTTTTCTGGCTGCCGATCGCAGCCAGGCCGAGGAGGCGTACGCGGGCGACATCATCGGCCTGCACAATCACGGCACGATTAATATCGGCGATACCTTCAGCGAGGGTGAAAACCTCACCTTTACCGGCGTTCCGAACTTTGCGCCGGAAATATTCAGGCGCGCGGTGCTCAAGGATCCGCTGCGCATGAAGGCCTTGCAGAAGGGCCTGTCGCAGCTGTGCGAGGAGGGCGCGACTCAGTTGTTCAAGCCGCTGCGCAACAATGACTTGATTCTCGGCGCCATCGGCCAGCTGCAATTCGAGGTCGTGGCTTTTCGCCTGCAGGACGAATACAGCGTGCAATGCGTGTTCGAACCGATCAACGTGGCCGTGGCGCGCTGGGTGAGCATTCAGGATGAGAAACGATTGGCGGAATTCCGGACCAAGGCCTACGACAACCTCGCCATCGATCACGCCGGAGAACTGGTGTATCTCGCGCCGACCCGCGTGAATCTCGGGCTGACCGAAGAGCGCTGGCCGGAAATAAAATTCTTGAAGACGCGTGAAAACCTTGCCGCCTAGCAGTTAGCCGCCTGGCAGTCAGCGCCCTAGCAGCCTAGGGCGCCAATCTCGGGCGCGGCTTGGGCCGAAAGGCGCGCACCCCGGCCTGGAACTGACCCAACGTAAGGCGCGCCGACGGCGGTGCGTAGCGCAGCGACGAATAGTGACGGCACAGCGCCGTGACCGTGGCCGCGAGATCCGGGCGCTGGCTCGCGACTCGCAGCGCGTAGTCTTCGGCGCCTTCGTGCGTTCTTCGCGGCAATCCAGCGGCGGCGAGTTTTGAGCAGAGGCGTGCGTAGGTCCGAGCGGCGATATCCTTCGACTGCGGCGCCAGTTCGCGGCGAACCTGCCAGGTCAGCCAGCCTAGTACCAGCGCCATGCCTACAGCCAACAGCAGAACGAGTTTCTGGCCGTCCGGCTCCGGGATGTGCAGCATCTCGAGCAATCTGCGCTGTGAGTCCTGATCGAAATCCAAGATGCGCTCGCGCCAGATTTCGCGCAGCAAGTCGAGCCGCAGCCGCGCACCGGCGAACCAGGCGGTTCTACTTTGCCAACGGCTGACCGACGGCTCGCCGGCATTCGCCGTATCAGCGAGGCCGCGCTCCACGCGTTCAGGAGCGATCGATGCGGTGGGGTCGATGCGCACCCAGCCCCGTCCATCGATCCAAATTTCAGTCCAGGCGTGAGCGTCGCTCTGCCTCAGGATCCAATAATCGCCGTACGGATTGAGGGTTCCGCCTTGGTATCCTGTGACCACGCGGGCCGGAATGCCGGCGGCGCGCATCAGCGCGGCGAAGGCTGAGGCATAGTGGCCGCAGAATCCGCGCTTGGTATCGAACAGGAAGTCGTCCACGGAGTTGTCGGACAGCTTCGGCGGCGTCAGGGTGTAGAAAAACGCCTGCTGCCGAAACATGGCGAGCACCGCGCCGACCAAGTCCATGTCGTCGGCGTGCGCGCTGCGCAGCTCCTGCGCCAGCTGCTGTGTGCGTGGGTTTCGGTCCCGCGGCTGCTGCAAATCGCGCCAGCGCACATTCTTGCTCAAGGGCTGCGAAGCTTGAATGCGCGTGTAAGACGTGCCGGTCACATCGACCGCCCGGGATAGGGGGTCGGGCTGCGTCAAGGTGTAGTCGCTGGTGAGTCCCGCGCGCGGCAGGTCCCAGGTGGCCGGCCAATCGAGCATGAAAATCCAACGATGCTGATGCGGCTCCATCATTGCCGTGTAGTGATACGCGGCCCCAAGCGGCTGCAATGCCGGCGCGCCGGCGAAACCGGAGCCTGAGCGCTTCCAGGTGTGCCCGTCGAAGCTGTCCAGTACCGGACCTCGCCAATAGCGTTCCGCGGCGGGCGGCGCAGCGGAAGCAAAACGCACGCGGAATGCGACCTCATCCGACAATGCCAATTGGGTAATGTCTCCGGGACTCATCGTGTCGCTCAAGCCTGAGGCGGCGGTTTGCGAGTCGTTGGGGACCTGCCACAGCGGCGCCGCGAATCGCGGGAACAGCAGCCAGAAAACCAGGCATAGAGGCAGCGCTTGCGCCAGGACGCGTCCGCCGTAGCGCAGGGAGCGGCGCCAATCGGGCGCCGGACCGCTGCTGGTGAGTCGCAGCAGGGTCGCGGTGGTGAGCCAACAGACGCCGATCAGATAGGCCAGCAGCCAGAAGGAGTCGCCTTCCAAGAGCGCGGCGAGGCTCACAAAGTAAATGATCAGCGTGATGATGTAGATATCGCGCCGCGTCTTCGTCTCCAATAATTTCAACCCGGCGGCAACGCTGAGCAGGGCCGTGCCGGCAACCAGACCGTTGAAGGTGTGGAAGCGCAGAAACAACAGTGGGACGGCGAGCGCCGCAACGACGAAGAGCAGCTTGCGCGGCGGCGCGCCGCCGCTGCGCGCCAATACTAAGCGAATCACGCCGCAGGCAACGACAATCGCGGGCACCCAGAACGGCAGCGTGGTGACATGCGCCAGCAACGCCAACGCCAGACAACCCGAAATGCCCAGAAGCTGTTCGTAGGAGACGCGCTCAGTGATCATTGGGAGCCTGCCTCCTTAGGATTCGCCGACGCCGAAGGCCGCGAGCGCTCTTAAGCACGCGAATCGATGCGCCGCGCCGCCGGAAGGGGCGATCTCCTTGCCGGGAAGGCGCAGTCCATAGGGCCTTTGCGCCGTGTCGCTTTCCAGCACCCAGAGGCAGAGCTGCGACAAGCGAGCCTCCAAGTCCATGCCGTCGAGTGCGGACCATTCCAGCCACTCGGGCTGTGCCGCCAAACTCGAATAACTGCGCACCGCGGCATCGCCGCCGCGTGCCAGCACCTTCCAAGCCATGTGTTTCAGCGGAACGCCCGGCTCGTAGGCGCGCAAGCCGGAGAAGTCCTCATCGCCCCGCGCCTCCGAGTGAGTGCCCGCTCCCTTGGCGCCTGCCGAGGGTAGAGCTCGAGTGCCGGCGGGCGCCGGCGCCACGTAGACGGTGATGGGCCCCTGCACGTAGGTCCAGGAGTAGAACCAACCAAAGGGATAGCGCGTGCGCAGCTCGAATTGATCGACGCGTGCCACGCCGCGCTGCGCCATGGTGGCGATCACTTCAACGGATTCGCTTTCGCCTGCCGCCACGCTGCCCATGCCGGCAGCCGCGAGGCAGCGTACTTCGACGTCGCGGCGATCCACATTGGACGGATTGCGCAGCTCGAATTCGAACATGGCTTCGCGGCCGGCAAACGCATCGACCTCCGTGGTCACGTCCACGGACAGGCGCAGCAAATTGCGATTGCAGTGATGCATGGTCACGAGCGCCATGCTGGCCATCAAGAACGCGAACGCCAGCGCGAGGTTGCTGTTGTAGTTGAGGCCAGCGATCAGCATCGCGGCGAGAATCACCGCCAGCATGATGCCGAAGCGCGTCGGCAGAATATAAATGCGCCGCCGATTGATGCTGATCGGCAAGCTGTCGCGGCCGTGGCGGCGGATGACCCGAGCCCGCAATTGTTTGATCGCTGCCTGGCGCAGGGTGCTCAATGGAGTCCTAGGGAACCGGTACGGCCTCGAGCAGCCGGGTCGCCGCAACGGCGTCGCTGCTGCGCTGGCGAACGCGATGTTCGACGACGGCCGGAAATATCGCTTGCACATGCTCAGGAATAACCGCGCTGCGGCCGCAAATCAAGGCCCAGGCGCGCGCGGCACGCAATAAGCCGATGGCCGCTCGCGGCGACAGACCGGCGTTCAATCCCGGCGCGCGCCGCGTATGCGCCACCAACGCCTGAACGTAGTCGAGCAAAGCGGGCGCGACATGAATCTCGAGAACGCTCTCTTGCAGCTCGCGCAGGCTGTCCGCCGTGGTGATGGTCTGCAGCGTTTTCACCAGATCGCGCCGGTCGACGCCGCTCAACAATTCGCGCTCGGCGGCGGCGGCGGGATACCCCAAGTGCACGCGCATCAAAAATCGATCCAATTGCGATTCAGGAAGGGGAAAGGTGCCCACTTGATCCTGAGGGTTTTGGGTGGCGATGACGAAGAACGGCTCAGGCAACGCCATCGACTGGCCGTCGAGCGTCACTTGATGCTCTTCCATCGCTTCCAGCAACGCGCTCTGCGCTTTCGGCGAGGCGCGATTGATTTCATCGGCGAGCACGAGTTGGGCAAAGATCGGTCCGCGCTGAAAGCGGAACTTGCCGGTTTCGCGGTCGAAGATCGAGACTCCGAGCACGTCGGCGGGCAGAAGATCGCTGGTGAACTGCACCCGCTGAAAAGACAATCCCAAGGTCTTGGCAATGCCATGCGCCAGGGTGGTTTTGCCCACGCCCGGGATATCCTCGATCAACAGATGTCCGCGGGCCAACAGGCAGGCCAGGCACAAACGGATCTGCGCATCCTTGCCGAGGATCACCCGGTTGAGTTGGGCAAGAATTGCCGCGATCTGCGAGTGCAGCGGGTTCATTGGGTTTTGAGCTTGGTCACCCGCGCAGTTTGGGCCGTTAACTGACCGATTTCCGTGCGCAATTCCTCAAGCCGCTGCTGGTCCTTGGCCACGATGTCGGGCGGGGCGTTTTGGGCGAATTGACTGTTGCCCAACTTGGCCTCCAATTTGCTCATGTCGATTTCCGCTTTGCGCAAGCGTTTTGCCAGGCGCTCGAGTTCCGCGGTCGGATCGATCAGACCTTTCATCGGCACCAAGATTTCCAAATTCCCCAGCAATGCGACCGCGGCGATCGGCGCAGCTTCTCCCGCCGCCAGCACGCGCGGCGTCTCGACGCCGGCGAGGCGCATCAAGTAATGCAGATTGCGCTCCAGATACTCCGCATCCCGCGCGCTCACATTTTGCAGCAGCACTTCCAGCTTGCGGCTCAGTGCAATATCCATTTCGCCTTTGATCTGGCGCACGCCGAGAATGAAGTCCATCACCCAACGCATTTCCGGCTCTGCCTGCGTATCGGTGGGCACGGCTGCCGCGGTCGGGAAATCGGTGCGCATGATGGTCTCGCCCGTGGCACCGGCGCTCATCCGTACACGTTGCCATATCTCCTCGGAGATAAAAGGGGCGAGCGGATGCAGGGCGCGCAACAATGTTTCGAGCGTCTGCACCAATGTAAAGCGCGTACCGCGCTTCGCCGCCGGCGAGGCCGACTCGGATTGCAACACCGCTTTTGATAATTCCACATACCAATCGCAGAATTCATGCCAGGTAAACTCGTACAGTGCATTCGCGACATTGTCGAGCCGATAGTCGGCGAACCCGGCTTCGATGCGCGTCAGCATCCCCGCGAGCCGCGAGCGGATCCAGCGGTCGGCCAGACTGTATTCGGCGCCCTGCGGATTGAGATCCTGATCCTCGACGTTCATCAGCACGTAGCGAGCTGCATTCCACAGTTTGTTGCAGAAATTTCGATACTCCTCGACTCTCGCCATGTCGAAGCGCAGATCGCGGCTTTGCGTGGCGAGCCGCGCCAGGGACAGGCGCAGCGCATCGGTGCCGTAAGCCGCGATGCCTTGGGGAAATTGCTTGCGCGTCGCCTTTTCGATGCCCGATTTCATTTGCGGCTGCATGAGACCGGTGGTGCGCTTGGCGAGCAACGCATCCAGCGAAATGCCGTCGACAATGTCGAGAGGGTCGATGACATTGCCCTTGGACTTGGACATCTTCTGGCCGTCTTGATCGAGAATCAGCCCAGTGATGTACACGGAGCGAAACGGCACGTCGCCGGTGAACTTGAGGCCCATCATGATCATGCGGGCCACCCAGAAGAAGATGATGTCGAAGCCCGTCACCAACGCGGCGGTCGGATAGTAGGTTTGCAATGCCTGGGTCTTCTGCGGCCATCCTTGCGTCGAGAACGGCCAGAGCGCGGAGGAGAACCAGGTATCGAGCACATCGTCGTCCTGGCGCAGCGGCGTGGCGGCATCAATCCCGTGCGCGCTGCGCGCCTCCGCCTCGGTACGTGCGACATACCAGCGGCCATCGGGGTCGTACCAGGCCGGAATTCGGTGACCCCACCACAGTTGCCGGCTGATGCACCAATCTCTGATTTTGTGCATCCATTCGTAGTACACGCCGGTCCAGGTTTCGGGCACGAAGCGCACCTCGCCCGATTCAACCGCGCGAATGGCAGGCGCCGCCAACGGCTTGATGTCGACGAACCACTGATCCGTCAGCAGCGGTTCCAGGATGGCGTTGCTGCGATCGCCGCGCGGCACGGTGAGCTTGTGCGGCTCGATGCGCTCAACCAGTCCCATCGCGTCCAGATCGGCGATGATTTTTTCCCGGGCGACAAACCGATCGAGGCCGCGGTAAGCACGCGGGACGCTGTCATTGAGCGTGGCGTCGAGCGTCATGATGTTGATCAAGGGCAACTCATGCCGCTGGCCGACATCGTAATCATTGAAGTCGTGGGCCGGGGTGATCTTGACGCAGCCGCTGCCGAAGGCCGGGTCCACATAGGCATCAGCAATGATGGGTAATTCCCGATCCGC
>DATHFW010000254.1:0-8059 GCA_035317945.1 Steroidobacteraceae bacterium
CAGGAGCGCCAACTAACCTGTTGGGGCGACAACGTGCTGTCGCTGCGGGTCGACGGCACCTTCGATGACTGTCAGGGATTGGTCAAGGAAGCGTTTCAAGATCCGATATTGAGCCGCAAGCATCGCTTTAGCTCCGCCAACAGCATCAATATCGGGCGCCTGCTGCCGCAGATGGTGTACTACATCGCCTCCAGCCTGGAGACGGCCCAACGCACCGGCGTGAAACCGTCCTATATCATTCCGGCCGGAAATCTAGGCAATGCGTGCGCGGCATTGTGGGCACGCGCCATGGGTTTTCCCTTGGCGCGCATCATCCTGGCACACAACATCAATCGCACGGTTCCGGATTTTTTGGCGACCGGCCGTTGGCAGCCCCGCCCAAGCGTCGCGACGCTGGCCTCGGCCATGGATGTAGGCAACCCCAGCAATATCGAGCGCATTCGCGCGCTTTATCCGACCTGGCAGGCCGTGCGCGAACATTTGAGCGCGGACACCGTCGATGACGCTACAATTCGCGCTCGTATCGGAGGGGACTTCATGCAGTACGGACGCGAATGGTGCCCGCACACCGCGACCGCCGCGGAAGTCTACAGCCGTTTGAGCGCGGCGGAGCGGCGAGATCAGCCGTGGGTGCTGGTCGCCACCGCGCACCCGGCCAAATTCAATGAAATCGTCGAGCCCATCATCGGCAGGCCAATTAAGGTTCCGGAGAGTCTCGCCTATCTTCTTAGCCTGCCTCAGCACTGCGTGGATCTGCCGCCTACGCTCGATGCATTGGCCGCAGCGCTCGAATGATGAACATTAAAATCGAACCGCAGTGGATTGGTCTTGCCGCAGCCGTACTGTTGCTGCTGGCGCTTGGTTTCTTCGGGCTGCGCACCTATCAGCGCCGCGCGCGGCGCAAATCCTTGCTGGCGCGATTGGAGCGCGTCGCCCTGGCCGCCGCGCATCAAGTTCTCGTTCCCGATGGGATGGGCGGCTTCATCCACATCGATCACGTATTGCTCACGCCGCGCGGCATCCTGGTGCTCGATACGCGCCGGGTAACGGGCCTGATCTTCGGCGGCGATCAAATGAGCGATTGGACCGTCATGGGCCGCGGGCATCGCTACACCTTCGATAATCCGCAACCGGCGTTGTATGACCGAATCGCGGCGGTCAAGGCCGCGGTCGGCGAAGTGCCGGTCGAAGGGCGTTTGTTGTTCTCGAACGTCGGGAAATTTACCAAGGGAATTCCAAAGTGGGTGATGATGTTGGACGGCATCGAAGTGGAATTTCCCGTGGTCGATCAGGGCGGCCCAGCGTTTGAGAATTCAGATCAGTATGCAGAAGGATGGGGCCGGCTGATCGCGCAGTTGCGGCCGAGCCCGCACTTGTTCACGAACCTGTAAGCGCGAACAAGGCCACCGCATTGCGTGTGGTCATGGACGCGACTGCCTCCAGGGTCTCGCCGCGCAGGTGCGCGACCGTCGCCGCAATATGCGCCAGAAACGCGGGTTCATTGCGCCGCGACTTCGGCAGTGGATTCATGTCGCGCGGCAACAGATAAGGCGCGTCGGTCTCGATCAACAGCCGGTCGGCCGGGATGCGCGGCACGACTCCCCGAAGTTCAACACCGCGCCGCTCGTCGCAAGCCCAGCCGGTGATTCCGATGTAAAGGCCGAGCCCAAGATACGCCTCCAATTCAAGTTCACCTCCGGTAAAGCAGTGCGCGACGCCGCCTTGCAGCTTGCCGTTGAAATCCTTCAAGATCGCGGCAAAGTCGCCATGGGCATCCCGTTGATGCAGGAAAACAGGTTTGCGGGTTTGCGCGGCGATCTCCAATTGTGCGATGAACGCGGCGCGCTGGGCAGGCGGCGGCGATAGATTGCGGAAATAGTCCAGCCCGCATTCGCCCACGGCCACAACGGACTTCGAGCTCAAGAGATCCAGCAGTTCGCCGCGTTGTGAGGTCTCAAAGGATTGCGCATGATGTGGATGCACGCCGGCCGTACTCCAGAGGCGCGACGGCTGGGCGGCGGCCAATGCCGCGGCTTGCCGGGAACTCGCCAAGTCCGCGCCGGTGATGACCAGGCGGCGCACGCCGGCCTGTAGAGCGCGTGCCATGACCGCATCACGATCCTCGGCAAAACTATCGTGCGTGAGGTTCGCCCCAATATCGGTCAGATCCAAGCTCAAGATTGCAAACCTCGTGTGTTATCTTCGATCCATTCTAAGCGCAGGGGCCGCCGCTTCAGAGCCCTGAGGACAGTTTAGATGCCTATCGCAAGATATATTCTGTTAACCGTGATGCTCACCGCCGCGCTCGGCAGCAGCGCGCAAGAGGGCGGCGATACGCAGGCACGGATCGACTACGCCTATCAGACCGAGGATGGCAACAGCCTCGCGAATCTCATCCAGAATTTGACGACGCAAGTCAAGAGCGACCCTGCCGACATTGCCCTGCGTTATCACCTGGCGCATGCGCAATACCGCTTCGGCCAACTATCGCACGAGCGTCATGCCTCCGGGGCGGAGGCGGCATTTTCGGATTGCATCGATGAACTGAAGCCGGTGATCGAGAAAAATGTCAAATCGGCGGAAGGCATGGTGCTGCAAGCGGCGTGCGACCTGGGGCTCGCCGGCTCAAGAATGCTGGAGGCCGTGCTGTTGCGCACGCGTGCCGCGGATCGCTTGAAAGCCGCTCTCAAGCTGGAGCCGCGCAATCCTCGCGCGGTGCTGCTGTCCGCCTTGCAGGAGATGCGCCACGCGAAGCCCGGATCTCCCGAGAGTCAGCGGGCTTTCGCCGCGCTGCAGTCGGCGGCGCAACTTTTCGAACAATCTTCCGGCACGAGCAACGACGCGCCCGGTTGGGGACATGCCGAGGCCTATTTGGCGCTCGGCCAAGAGTTGCAGATGCGCGGCGACCATTTGGGCGCGCGCAATTGGATTGAAAAGGCCCTGATAGCGGCGCCGGATTATAAAACGGCGCAGCGCCAGCTTGCATCATTGGCGAAGCCATAGCCTCCTCGCGCGGTTGGCGGCACCGCTAACCTGGTATCATGCGCTGCGATGAAGCCACAAGGCACGCAGCTATCTTTGTTCGAAACGCGCAGCTTGAGCGACCCGTTCGCGGTTCGCGTCAGTCCGCGCGCGCGGCGTCTCACGGCGCGCGTGCACGTCGGCGGGCGCGTTGAGATTGTCGTGCCGGTCGGAGTCAACGCACATGCGGTGCGCGACTTCGTGCAGCGATTCACCCCTTGGATCAATCGCAAAGTCGCCGCGATGCGCTGCTTCGTCGCCCCGATGGAAGCCATGCCGCCGTCAATCGAGTTCACCTTTACGGGCGAATACCTGGACGTGGAATGGCGTCGCGGCCCAACCCGCAAACTCGAGCAGCACAGCGGCCGAATCGTGGTACAGGCGCCGGACGATTCGGCGGGCCGCGTTTTGCTGCAGGGCTGGCTGAAGGGCGCGGCGGAAAAGCGGCTGACGCCGCGGCTGCTGCAGCTGGCGGCCGACCTCAAGTATTCCGTGTCGCGAGTGAGCATTCGCTGCCAGCGGACGCGCTGGGGAAGCTGCTCGACGCGGGGCACCGTGAGCTTGAACTGCTCTTTGGTGTTTCTGCGGCCGGATGTGGTGCGGTATTTGTTCATCCACGAATTGGCTCACACCAAGCACATGAATCACTCCGCCAGCTTCTGGCGTTTGGTGGAGAAGCTCGAGCCCGACTATCGGCGGCTCGACAGCGAGTTGTTGGCCGGCTGGCGCACTGTGCCGGCCTGGGTTTTCAAGTAGGGCTCGAGACAGGTCCGCAGTCAATGAACGAAACGCCGCCACGGGTCAAACCCTTCGTGGATTTAAGCGACGAGCAAGTCCACTGGGACTTGAGCGAGGCCTTGAGTTATTCGCAGTACCTCAATCTGGATAAATTGCTCGGCGCGCAGCTGCCGCTGTCCTACGAGCATGATGAGATGCTGTTCATCATCATTCATCAAGTCTCCGAATTGTGGATGAAGTTGTGCCTGCATGAACTCAACGCCACGGTCGCCTGCGTGCGGCGCGATGATCTGGGACCGACGTTCAAAATGCTGGCGCGCGTCTCGACCATTCAACAGCAGCTGCTGCAATCGTGGGATGTGCTGGCGACCATCACTCCCCACGACTATTCGGCATTCCGCAATACCTTGGGGAAATCTTCGGGATTTCAGTCGCCTCAATACCGGATGCTGGAATTTCTGATCGGCAACAAGAGCGCCGACACCATCAAGGTGTTTCGCAGCGATCCGCAAGTGTATGAAACCCTCGAGCGCGCGTTGCGCGCGCCCAGTTTGTACGACGAGGTGCTGCGCCTCTTGAGCCGGCGTGGATTGGACGTGCCGGCAGAACTGATAGATCGTGATTTCACCCAGCCATATCAGGCCAGCAAACAGGTGGCGGCGGCGTGGCTGAGCGTCTATCACAACTCGGTCAAGGAATGGGACTTATACGAGCTGGCGGAGCGCCTGGTCGACCTGGATTACAAATTTCAATTGTGGCGATTTGCGCACGTGAAGACGGTCGAGCGAATCATCGGCGATAAGCGCGGCACCGGCGGCACGGGCGGCGTCTCTTACTTGACCAAGGCGTTGGAGCTGAAGTTCTTTCCGGAGCTTTGGACCATTCGCACCTCGATGTAGGCAAAGGCAATGGCGACCATTCAAGAGCAACTGCAAAACGTCAACGTCGTCTCCAGCGATCTGTTGGCGACGCCCGAAGAGGTCAAGCGGCTTCTGCCCCTGACCACCCAAGCGGCGCAGACGGTGTCGAAATCCCGGGAAGCCGTGCGGGCGATTTTGGAGCGCCGCGATCGGCGCCTGTTCGTGGTCGTGGGGCCGTGCTCGATTCACGATGTTGCGGCGGCGCGCGAATACGCTCAGCGGCTCAAGGAATTGTCCGCTCGGGTCGACTCCACGCTGCTGCTGATCATGCGCGTCTACTTCGAAAAGCCGCGCACCACGGTGGGTTGGAAGGGACTGATCAACGATCCTGACCTGGATGACTCCTTTCACATCGAAAAAGGCATTCTGCTCGCCCGGGAACTGCTGCTATACCTGGCCGCGCTCGGACTTCCCGCGGGTACCGAAGCGCTCGACCCGATCATGCCGCAGTACTTGTCGGAACTGATTACTTGGACAGCCATCGGCGCCCGCACCACCGAATCGCAGACCCATCGGGAGATGGCGAGCGGTCTGTCGACGCCGGTGGGTTTCAAGAACGGCACGGATGGCGCGCTTGCGGCCTCGATCAATGCACTGCAGTCCGTGCGGCACCCGCATCATTTCCTCGGAATCACGCAGCAGGGTCAATCGGCCGTGTTTCGCACACGAGGCAATCCACACGCGCACATCGTCTTGCGCGGCGGAGGCGGGCGGGTCAACTACGATGCCGTCAGTATTGCGGTTGCGGAACGGGAATTAACCTCGGCCGGACTGCCGGCCACCATCGTGGTTGACTGCAGTCACGGCAATTCGAACAAGGATGCGGATTTGCAGCCGCTGGTCGCGGAAAACTGCGTCACGCAGATCGTCGACGGCAACCGCTCCATCGTCGGCCTGATGCTCGAGAGCCATTTGAAGTCCGGCAGCCAATCCATACCGAAGGATCTGAGCAAGCTGGAGTATGGAATGTCGATTACCGATTCATGCATCGACTGGGCCACCACCGAGCGCTTGGTGCTCAAGATGCACCGGGCTCTGGAAGGCCTCTCGACCAAGACTTGAGGCGGCTTTAGCTCCTAGCCCCAGTACGACACCGCTATGTTCCACTTCGCGGCCAGGCGGCGCGCAGCATCGTCGCCGTTGACCAGGAGCGCGCGGTCCGCATCGCGCATGTGATCGAGATCCGAGGCGGAATTGCCATAGGCGATGATGGGCAGGCCGGGGTATTGCTCGCGCAGCCAGGTCATGCAGCGCAGTTTCTCCTCGCCGCGGCGATTCGCCGTCTTAAGATGCCCGTCGAGCCGGTCTCCCTGCCACTCGATCTCGGTGCAGACGGTGCGTTCGAACCCGAGCAGCCGGCCGATGAGCGGGACATAGAGATCCGGGCTTGCAGACAATAAAACCAGGCGATCGCCGGCCGCGCGATGTGCCTCTACAACGCCGAGCGCCAGCGGCCGAAAGCGCTGCTTCGGTTTTAGATTTTGAACAAAGACATCAGCCCACGCATCGATCACGGCACGCCGCTCGCCGCCCATGATCATGCGGATCACCCGTGACTTGAGCGCTCCACGATCGCGATCTTGCCAGTAGCTCCCCAGCGCGAAAGGCAGTCGCCAAAGCCCCAACGCCCGATGGGGACGGCGCCCCATAAACCCCAGCAGGAAGGGCAGCAGCGTATCTCGCCAAGTCAGCGTTCCGTCCAGATCGAACAGCGCGACCCACGACTGGGGGACGGCGGGCTTGGCGCTCTGTTTAGTCAACGTATTTCCTTGTAATACAGTAGTATAGATATTCTATCTCAATTTAATCTCACTACGATTCGCGTTTATGCTTCCATCCACATATTCCTATAGAGCGGCCGCCGATAGCTATTGTCCTGATATTGTCGCCTCATGGTTTCATCCGTAGCGATCGTGGGTGCAGGCGCCATTGGGGCATGGATAGGCGACGCCTTCGATCGGGCGGGATGGAACGTTTCCATGCTGGCGCGGAGCGCAACACTTGAAGCGTTGCGCGCCTCCGGGTTGCACGTCGCCCGGAGCGATGAGACTCGCGTAAGTCGGCCGCGGGCGGGCTCGGCTGCCGAGTTGGGCGTGCACGACTATGTGTTTCTCAGCGTCAAGGCGCAGCGCCTGCCGGAACTCGCATCACAATTGAGTCCTCTCATCGGTCCCGAGACTGTCGTGATCAGCGGCACCAACGGCATTCCCTGGTGGTTCTTTCATGATTTCGGCGGTCCGCTGGCGAATCGAAGCCTCCAGTCGGTCGATCCTGATCAGTCGCAGGAGCGAGCGTTTCCGCGGGAACGCACATTGGGTTCTGTGGTGCATGCTTCGGTGCGCGTCACATCGCCGGCAATCGTTCGAGTGGTGGCCGCCGATCGATTCATCTTAGGCGAACCAGGCGGCGCGGTCTCGCCGCGAGTTGAATCGGTGGTCAACGCGCTTCGCGAGGGCGGCATCAACGCTCAGGGGTCGGATGGCATCCGGCGCGATGTATGGAGCAAGCTTTGGGGCAATATGAGCATGAATCCCTTGAGCGCGCTGACGCGTTGCGGAACTTCCAAGATGCTCGCCAACGCCGACGTCCGTGAGCTATGCGTGCACATGATGGACGAGATGCAGCGCTGCGCACAGCGGCTCAACTTGGACGTTGCCATGTCGCCGGCGGAGCGCATTGCCGTCACCCAGCGACTCGGCGATTTCAAAACGTCGATGCTGGCGGACATGGAGGCGGGACGTGCGCTCGAGCTCGATCCACAGCTCGGCGCTGTGGTTGAGATCGCGCGCTTGCTGGGTATTCCCACACCCTTTCTGCGATCGGTTCTGGGGTTGACCACGATCGCAGCTCCGTAGGTGTGGACGGACGAAGTTCAGGCAATCGCCGCGTAAATTCCGCATAATTGGCCTTCACCCGGTAAAACCTTGGGAGAAGGCATGTGCGAGATGGGCATTAGTAAATCGTGCGCGTATTGGGCGGCCGTAGCCGGCCTCGCTTTGGCTGCCGCCGTTCAAGCCGACCCGCCCGCGGCTGCCCCGCAAGCGGCGGCGCGCGCGGAGAACTCGCCGGCTTCCGGTTTTACGCACGTCAAATCACTCGGCGGCATCGAGGAATATCGCCTGGACAGCAACGGCCTGACGGTATTGCTGGTGCCGGATCATTCCGCACCCGTCGTCACTTTCGAAGTCACCTATGAGGTCGGGTCGCGCAACGAAGTGACGGGCGCCACCGGCGCCACGCACATTCTCGAACATATGATGTTCAAGGGTAGCGAGGCTTACAACGATCCGAAGGGCAACAGCATCAAGCAGATGCTCGAGCGTGTGGGCGGGCAGTTCAACGCCAGCACTTCCTTCGACCGCACCAATTACTTTGCAACC
>DATHFW010000255.1:0-3622 GCA_035317945.1 Steroidobacteraceae bacterium
GACGCCGCAGCAGCTCCACGGACTGAGTCAGATTTCGAGCCGTATTCGTCGTTGTCTGTAAGGACTGATATGACAGCAGCGCAATGATGACGACGGCGACCACCGCCAGCAGGAACCCGATCAGGGTCTTGGGCGGCAGCGGCATGCTGGAGCGCACGGCGCCAATCGAGCCAGGTAACGGGTTGATTTGATCCATGGACTGCTCGATTGATGACACGGAAAGTCTACGTGACAACCTAAATCCTGCCTGTAGGAATCGGCTGACACCGACGGCAACGCCCTTGACATAGTCTGGACGAGTATTAGTTTTTAGATCGGCTCGCGCGGCCGGGCCTAGTTACCAAGATTGAGAAGCGCCGCGTTGCCGCCGGTCGCCGTGGTATTGACGGTCAACGTTCGTTCATTCGCGAATCGCGTCAGATAGTGCGGGCCGCCGGCTTTCGGACCGGTGCCCGACAGGCCGTTTCCGCCGAAGGGCTGCACGCCGACCACCGCACCGATCATATTGCGGTTGACGTAGGTATTGCCGATCGCCGTGCCCAGAAACACCTGCCGCCAAAATGATTCCAACCGGGTTTGCACCCCCAGCGTCAACCCATAGCGGCTGTCGCGAATGGCCTGCAGCACCTCTTGGATCTCGCTCGATCGATACCGCACGACGTGCAGTATCGGTCCAAATTCCTCGCGAGTCAGTTGCGCCGCAGATTTGAGCTCAATGAGATGCGGTGCAAAGAAACTGCCGTGCAGATGTGCCTCGCCGAGATTGCACGCTTTCACGATCCGCGCCTCCTTGCGCATGCGTTCGACATGCTGCGCCAATCCGTCGCGTGCCGCCGCATTGATAACGGGCCCGACATCGGTCTGAAGATCGGACGGATCGCCGATCAGCAGTTCATCCATGGCGCCGGCGATCATTTCCAGCACCGTGTCGGCAATTTCTTCCTGCAGGAACAAAAGACGCAGCGCCGAGCAACGTTGGCCGGCGCTCATGAACGCCGAGCTCACCACATCATCGACCACCTGCTCGGGCAGCGCGGTCGAATCGACGATCATCGCATTCAATCCGCCGGTCTCGGCAATCAACGGCACAATGATGCCGTCACGTGCCGCCATTGCACGATTGATCGTCAGGGCGGTGGCGGTCGAACCGGTCATGGCCACGCCCGCGAGTGCCGGATGCGCCAACGCGACATCTCCAAACAATCGCCCCGGCGTCGGCACCAGGTGCACGGCCTGCGGCGGAACACCCGCTTCGTGAAGCAGACGAATGAAGCGCGCGGCGATCAATGGCGTGGGTTCAGCCGGCTTCGCCACCACGGTGTTCCCCGCGCCGAGCGCGGCGGTCACCTGACCCGCAAAAATGGCCAGCGGGAAATTCCATGGGCTGATGCAGGCAAATACCCCGCGGCCCTGCAAGCTCAGTTCGTTCACTTCGCCGGTGGGGCCCTCGAGATGCTCCGGCACCGCAAATTGCTTGCGCGCCTGCAGCGCATAGTAGCGGCAATAATCCACCGCCTCGCGCACTTCCGCGATGGCGTCCGAGATGGTCTTACCGCCCTCCCGCACCAGTAGTCCGTGAAACTCCGCTCGATTGGCTTCAAGAATATCCGATGCCTTCTCCAGGCAACTCGCCCGCGCATCGCCGCCGCTCCGGTTCCAAGCAGGCTGAGCCGCCGCGCTCGCATCGAACGCCAGCTTGATTTCATTCGCGGTGGCGTCGCGCGAGACGCCCACTTGTTCGCGCCGATCTGCCGGGTTGGTTGTCGGATGCGCGGATCCGGGCAGCAATACGCCATTGATGATGGGGCCCGCGGTGTGCGGATCGGCAGCTTTCTTGGAACGATGAGTCGAGACCTCGCCGCGCAGGACTTGGAGTTCGCGCGGATCGCCGAGATCGATTCCGCGGGAATTGCGCCGATCGGAATACAAAGCTGCGGGTACGGGTAAGCGCGGGTGTGCGAACGACTCCAGACGCTCCAGTTCCGAGATGGGGTCGCGCACAATCTCGGCGACCGGCACCTGTTCATCCATGAAGCGGTTCACAAAAGACGTGTTGGCTCCATTCTCGAGCAGACGCCTCACCAGATAAGCAAGCAGATCCTTGTGCTCGCCCACCGGCGCATAGACGCGTACGCGCGGGAAATTTGCGACTTGGCGGGCCGCTTCCGCATACAGGAGCCGGCCCATGCCGTGCAGGCGTTGAAATTCGAAATTCGCCTTCGGCGGCGCCAACTCCAGCACCGCGGCAATGCTGTGCGCGTTGTGCGTGGCGAATTGCGAATAGATCGAGTCCGCATGCTTGAACAATCGGCCGACGCACGCCAGATAAGACACGTCGGTGGCCACCTTGCGCGTGTACACCGGATAGCCGTCGAGACCGCGTTCTTGGCCGCGCTTGATCTCGGAATCCCAATAGGCACCCTTCACCAAACGCGCCGTCATTCTGCGGCCGTGGTGTTGAGCCGTTGCCGCCACCCAATCAATCACTTCCAAGGCGCGCTTGCCGTAGGCCTGAACCGCCAAACCGAGACCCGGCCAATCCCGCGTCACCGGGTCCTTTGCCAGCGCCTCGATGACATCGAGCGACAGATCGAGGCGATCCGCCTCTTCCGCATCGATGGTGAGTTGAATGCCGAGCCGTGCGGCTTGACGCGCCAGATCGAGCACCTGCGGCACGAGGCGTTGCATGACGCGCTCACGCTGCAACAGACCATAGCGAGGCTCCAAGGCCGATAGTTTGATGGAGATGCTCGACACGTCATGAACGGCGCGTCCCGCCGCCGTGGAACCGATGACCTCGATGGCGTGTTGGTAAGATTTGAGGTAACGCGCCGCATCCTGCAGCGTGCGTGCGCCCTCGCCCAGCATGTCAAAGGAGCATAGACCCACGTCTGCTTCACGGGCGCTGCGTGCCAGCGCCTCTTCAATGGTGCGCCCGACGACGAATTCGCCGCCGATGATGCGCATGGCGCGGCGCACCGCGAGACGCACCAACGGTTCGCCGGCTTTCCGGGTCAGCTTGCGCATCCACCCGTCGGCATCGGTCTTGATCGCCGGATCCAAATCAAGAATGCCGCCGGTGAGCATCAAGCCCCAGGTCGAGGCGTTGACGAACAGAGATTCCGAGCGGCCGGCGTGAGAAGACCAGTCGCCGGTGCTGAGCTTCTCGGCAATCAGCCGATCCGCGGTGACATCGTCGGGAATGCGCAGCAGCGCTTCCGCAATGCACATGAGCGCAATGCCTTCTTGATTCGACAAACCGAACTCTTGCAAAAAGGCGTCGAGAAATGGACGTTCGGCGCGCCGCGCACGCGCACCCTCGACGAGTCCCATCGCTACGGCAACCGCACGGTGACGCGCGCCGCCGGTAAGTTCCAGGGTATGCAGCAGGCGCTTCACCGCCCGCTCTTCAGGCCAGGTTCCGTGGTCTCTTATCGTCTGGCGCAGCGCCTCAGGTGAGTCGCCGGGCAAAGATGGGTGCAAGTTGGCGGCCATAAGGGTCTCGGATTTTAATGACTAATCGTCGCAAAGAACACGGCGCTGGGCGCGGACAATGGATCAGCCTCGATTCTGCGCAGGCGAACCGTGTCCTGCGAAAACACGGCCAGATCCCAAGGCTCCA
>DATHFW010000256.1:0-11533 GCA_035317945.1 Steroidobacteraceae bacterium
TTGCCGCCGAACACTTCGACCAACGACTGATGGCCGAGGCAGACGCCGAAAATCGGAATGCGCCCTGCGAACGCTTCGATCATGCGCATGGAAATTCCCGCATCGCGCGGGGTGCCGGGCCCGGGTGAAATGACCAAGTGCGTGTGATCCAGTTGCAGCGCCTGCTCCACGCTGATGGCATCGTTGCGATACACATCGACTTCGGCTCCCAACACCAGGAACGCTTGCACCAGGTTGTAGGTAAACGAATCGTAGTTGTCGATGAGCAAAACTTTGGCAGGCATTATCAAAGGCCCTCAGCCGCAAGTTCGAGCGCGCGCCGCAGCACGGCGCTCTTCGCCATCAACTCATCGTATTCAGCTTGCGGAGAACTGTCGGCGACGATACCGCCCCCCGCCTGGTAACTGTAGGTATCGCCGCGAAACACCAACGTGCGGATCGTGATCGCCTGATCCATGTCGCCGTGCTGGCCGAAATAGCCCACCGTCCCGCCATAGAGCTGCCGGCCCACCGGCTCGAGTTCGTCGATGAGTTCCATAGCGCGTACCTTCGGAGCCCCGACCAGGGTGCCGGCCGGGAAGGTTGCCGCGAACAGGTCGAATGCATCTTGTCCCGCCGCCAGCCGGCCCTTCACGCCGCTGACAATGTGCATGATGTGGCTGTAGCGCTCGATCACGCGATAGGGTTCCACCGATACAGAACCCGCTACGGCGACACGCCCCAAGTCATTGCGCGCCAGATCCACCAGCATTACGTGTTCGGCGTTTTCTTTGGGATCCGCGCGCAGCTCCGCTTCCAGCGCAGCGTCTTGGGCCTCACTCGCACCGCGCGGGCGAGATCCGGCGATGGGCCGCAGCTGCGCGTGGCCGCCATGGCACTTCACCAGGGCTTCAGGCGAAGAGCCCACCACGGTGATGTCGCCCAGTTCGCAATAAAACATATAGGGCGAAGGATTCAAAAGGCGCAGCGCGCGGTATACCTCGAACGGCGCGAGTGCATGGCGTCCTTCGAAGCGCGACGCCAGCACGAGCTGGTAGACGTCGCCGGAGGCAATGTATTCCTGCGCGCGCCGCACGCGAACGGCGTGCGCTTCCTGCGTCAGGGAGGGAGTTGCCGGCGAGAATTTTCCCGGCGCCAGTATGCTGGGCACGGCGCCGCGCAGCGCCCGGATGACTTCGCGGCGCAGACTCTGCCGCTCCGCTTCGCTGCCGTCATGCAGCAGCGCGACACCGCGGGTCAGATGATCGAATACCAACAGCGAGCGCGGGGCGACGTAGTGAGCATGAGGCGTTTCGCTTTGATCCAGGCTGCGGCCGGTGATGCTCTCGAAATAGCGCACCGCGTCGTAAGCGGTGTATCCCACGAGTCCGCCCGATAGCGGAACGCCCGGTATTTTTGGGTTGGGGCTGGGTGCGCGCGTCAACGCGAGGCGCAGGACGTTCAAGAACTCCTGCCGGGTGCTCGGCCGCGGCGAATGCACGCCGCCCACGGTCACGCCCGTTGCCTCCACCCGCACTTCGAGGCATTCGCCGAAGCCGATGAACGAGTAGCGCGCCAGCCGCTCGCCCCCCTCGACGCTTTCGAGCAGGAATCTTGGGCGAAAAGGCGCGAGCTTCAAATACGCCGAAACAGGCGTGTCGAGATCGGCGGCAATGTCAAAAGGCGGTTTCATCGACGCATTCCACAGGCAATAAAAAAACCCACCACCACTGGTTAGCGGAGATGGGTTCTGGGTTCACGAAAGATCAAAAGCTAAACGACCAGCCCACTCCCTACAGGGAACGCCACCACCAGGTGCTGCGAAAAATGAGTGCGGTCGACATGAGGGCAGTATCGCTGTACGGGATATGCAGCGTCAAGGCGGCGGGTCCCTATTTGGTTTTCGCCGCCGTTTCGAGGGTTTTCTTGTATCTGCGGGTCAATTCCACGAAGCGGGGAGTCAGTCCGATGTCCTCGTAAACCGGATCGCCTTGATCGTCGAGCGAAATCACTTTGGGACCTCGTTCATAAGGCATGGCGGCCGCGATCTCATCGAGCCCGGCGTTCAGCAGGTCGGTCACGATTTCTTCGATCGGCTGGCCGGGAAACAATTCGACCAAGGCATGCAGTCTCGCGGCATCGTCCAGCGGCAAGCGCACGGCATACTCCTTGGCGGTCCTCACAGGGGCCGTTGGCTTCTTCCATCGCTCGAGCAAGGGCTTGAATTTCACGAGTACTCCGCCATACCGGACCATTACGACCGGTTATTATAGACCGCGGGGACATTCCATCAGCGCCCAATCCAGATCCGCCAACTCGCCGCAGGCCGGCAACTCACCGCATACCGCGGACGGCCCCACCGCGGACGGCGGCGGCTGGCGGCGCAATCTATCGGGCGTGTTCGCCTACAGCAGCCGCGCGCTGGCATTGGTCTGGAGCACCAACCGGACCTTGAGCGTCAGTCTGGCCCTGCTCACGCTGATAGCGGGCGTGCTGCCCGCGGGCATCGCCTACGTGGGCGCTCAAATTGTCGATGCCGTCATTCACGCGGCGGATTTGCATCGGCGTACCGGCACCACGATGCTGGCCGATGTGGTGCGTTACGTCGCGCTGGAGGCATTGCTGGTCGCCGCCACGTCGATGGCGCAGCGGGGAATTTCCCTCGCGCAGTCGCTGCTTCGCGCGCAACTGGGCCAGCGGGTCAATGTGATGATTTTGGAAAAGGCGCTGACGCTGGATTTGACCCAATTCGAGGATTCCGAATTTTACGACAAGCTGACGCGCGCGCGCCGCGAGGCTTCCAGCAGGCCCTTGAGTCTGGTGATGCGCACCTTTGCGCTGGGCCAAAATGCGGTGTCGCTGATTTCCTTCGGCGGATTGCTGTTCCGCTTCTCGCCGTGGGCGGTGGTGCTGCTGGTCGTGGCAGGCCTGCCCGCATTCCTCGCGGAAGCGAAATTCTCCGGCGAAGCCTTCAGGCTATTCCGCTGGCGCGCGCCCGAGTCGCGCATGCAAATCTATTTGGAGTCGGTGCTGGCGCGCGAGGACTACGCGAAGGAGGTCAAGCTCTTCGGCTTAGGACCGCGATTCCTGGATCGCTACCGCGACATTTTTACGCGGTTGTATCGCGAGGACCGCGACCTGACCTTGCGGCGCGACGCCTGGGGTTTTGGTTTGGGCCTGTTGGGAATTGCCTCATTGTATGGCGGCTATGTGTGGATTGCTGCGGAAACGGTGCTGGGCGCCATGACCGTGGGCCAAATGACCATGTACCTGATGTTGTTTCGTCAGGGGCAGTCCGCGGTGAGCGCGGCGCTGTCGGCGGTCAGTGGTTTGTACGAGGACAATTTGTATCTGTCGAACCTGTTCGAATATTTGGAGCAGCCCGTGGGCCGGGGCAGCGCCGTCGGACACCTTTTGATCGGACCCGATCCCGGGGACGGCATTCGCTTCGAGGATGTCGAGTTCGTCTATCCCGGCGCGACATCGCCGGCGCTGTCGGGAATCGATTTGCATGTCCGCCCGGGCGAGAGTTTGGCTTTGGTGGGACAGAACGGCTCCGGCAAAACCACCTTGATCAAATTGCTGACGCGCTTGTACGAGCCCACTCGCGGCCGGATCATGCTGGATGGCCTCGACCTCAGGGAGTGGGATGAGACCGCCCTGCGCCAGCGCATCGGCGTCATTTTCCAGGACTTCGCGCGCTATCAAATGTTGGTGGGTGAAAATATCGGTGCGGGCGATGTACGCGCCTTCGAGGACGAGGCTCGCTGGCGCAGCGCCGCCTCCAAGGGGCTGGCCGCCGAATTCGTCGAACAGCTCCCCGGGGGGTACCACACTCAGCTCGGCAAGTGGTTCAAGGACGGGCGGGAGCTGTCGGGCGGCCAGTGGCAGAAAATTGCGCTGGCGCGGGCCTTTATGCGCAGTGAAGCCGATATTTTGGTGCTCGATGAGCCCACCGCCGCGATCGACGCGGGCGCGGAGGCGGAGGTTTTCGAACACTTCCGCGAACTGACGCGCAACCGCATCGCCATCGTCATTTCGCACCGCTTCTCGACCGTGCGCATGACCGACCAAATATTGGTGCTCGAGGAAGGCCGCATCGTCGAGCGCGGCAGCCACGAATCGCTGATGGCGGCCGACGGCCAGTATGCCAAGCTATTCACTTTGCAGGCACGCGGGTATCGTTAGGGAAACATTCAAGGCAAATCATGTTCACCGCAAAAACAATGCGTCTGTCACTGTCGATCGTCATCACCCTTCTGACGCTGGCCGGCTGTCATCGCGGCACGGCGCAAAGCGAAGCAAGCGCGAGTGCAGGCGCCAACGCGGGTGCGGATGCGGGCGTCAAGCTGGGAAGCTACCGTGTCGTCCTGCAAACGCCGGGCGGCGAGCTGCCGTTCGGTTTGGATCTCGTGCAGCAAGACTCTCAAGTGGTCGGCTACTTGGTGAACGGCGAAGAACGGCTGCTGTTGAGCGACGTCAAAATCACCGGGCGGCACCTGGAAATACGCATGCCGGGGTACGAAAACGTACTCACCGCCGAGGCGACCGGCGATCAACTGCAGGGCGAGATTTTCTTGGTCAAATTGGGCGACAAGAATCAGCATGTGCCGCTGCGCGCCACGCTGGGTGAGAGCTATCGTTTCTTCAAAAGCTCTGCGAACGACAACGCTGATCTGTCCGGGCGATGGGCGGTGAACTTCATCGACGACAGCGGGGCTCCTGAAGTGGCCGTCGGCGAGTTCAATCAGTCGCATGACGCCGTTAGCGGCACCTTCTTGACGGCCACGGGCGATCATCGCTTTCTTGCCGGTCAGGTCAAGGGCGATGAGGTGTATCTGTCGACCTTCGACGGTGCGCACGTGTTCTTGTACAAGGCAAAGATCACGGCGGACGGCAGCCTCACCGGAGATTTTTGGTCAGGTCTTGCCTACCACGAGAAGTGGACCGCGCGGCACGATGCCGGCGCCCACCTGCCGGATGCGTACGGGCTGACCGCCATGCGCGCCGGCGTCAAGCACTTCGATTTTGAGTTCCCTGACCTGTCGGGCAAGACCGTGACCTCGCAGGATCCGCAATTTCGCGGCAAGGTGCTTATCGTGGCGCTCGCGGGGAGTTGGTGTCCGAACTGCCATGACGAAGCGGCATTCTTGGCGCCGCTCTACAAAGACTACCGCGCCAAGGGATTGGAAATCGTCTCGTTGATGTTCGAGCATTTTGGCGATTTCCCGCGCGCAGCCGAGGCCGCACAGCGGTTCAGGCAGCACTACGGCATTGAATACACGACGCTGGTCGCCGGCATCTCGGACAAGGATGACGCCGCCAGGAAGCTGCCGATGCTGCAGAGTTTCGTTGCCTTCCCGACGACGATTTTCATCGACCGCAAGGGCACTGTTCGCAAGATCCACACCGGCTATTCGGGTCCTGCCACGGGCGATCACTACGTTCAATTCGTCAATGAGGTGAAAGCCACGCTCGATCAGTTGCTGGCGGAATCCCAGAATTCTCAGGCGGGCACCTAATGCCGTCCTTCGACGTGGTATCGGAAATCGATACGCATGAATTGACGAATGCCGTCGATCAAGCGGTGAAAGAGCTGACGCAACGATTCGATTTCAAAGGCACGGATGCCGCCTTTGAACTCGAGGAAACCACGGTCACCATGACCGCGCCGTCGGACTTTCAGCTCAAGCAGATGCTGGATATCCTGAAATTGCGCATTGCCAAGCGCGGCATCGACGTGGGCTGCCTCGAGGTAAAGGATCCGGAGGTCAATCTTGCCCGGGCCAAGCAGCTGGTGATCCTGAAGCACGGCATCGATGCCGACGCCGGCAGAAAGGTGTCGCGCCTCATCAAGGACTCGAAGCTCAAAGTCCAGGCGCAGATTCAAGGCGACAAGGTCAGGATCATCGGCAAGAAACGCGACGACCTCCAGGAAGCCATCGCGTTTCTGCGCAAGGCGGAAGTCGGCGTCCCGCTGCAATTCAACAACTTCCGCGATTAGCGGGTCTCCCTCGCGACCGGTGGCGCGCCGGCGGCGGCGTCTGCCGTCAAGTGCCGGTACGATTCAGGCGTGAGGCTCGGCATGGCGCGTACAAATGCCACCAAATCCCAGATCGCAGCATCGTCAAGAGTCTTGCCCCACGCCGGCATCGCCGTCATTTTGATGCCGTGCTTGATGATCCAGAAGGCGCGCTGCGGATCTTGAACCTCTCCCTGTGCAAGATTCGGCGGATGCGGATACAGGCCCGGCCGGATGTCCGACTTGGTCATGCCGGGCGCCAGATGGCAGCCTGCACAGAGCGCCGCGTAGCGCGCCGCGCCTGCCTGGATCGTCTGCGCCTGCGGCGGGATCGCATCATCCCGCACCGCGATCGACTGCTCGCGCAATTGCTCGATGACGGCAAGCGTAAGCTTGGTGTGATGATCATCGGCGCCGATATTATAGATGCCCGACTCGATGAACAGCGCCGCAGCCGCGGCCTGCACGAATAGCGTGGCAATGGCGATGAGCATCACCTTGAGTACGGCCCCCTTCATTTGACGACAATGGTCCCGACCATGCGCGGATGAATCGAGCAGGTGAAGTGATACGTGCCGGGTTTGTCGAACTTGAACGAAAAACTCTCGTTCGTATCCATCGCGCTGGAGCGGAACAGGCCCGTATCGCTGACCACGGTGTGCGGCTCATCGTCCTTGTTCAGCCACGTCACCTGCTCGCCGGAGTTGACGGTCAACGTGGTCGGCGCGAACATGAAGTCCTTCACCTCGATCTGCGGCTGCGCGGCTTGCGCCGCCGTCCATAGCAGGCTCGAGGCGGCCGCGGCATGCACCGCCGTCCGCAGCGCCTTGAATAAATTGCGATTCATAATGGTTCCTTGAAAAATGGTAATTCAGACGAGCGTGGTGTCTTGCAACGCGAACGCTGCCGGATGTTTCGCGGTCGTCACGCTGGTTACGCCCAGCATTTTCGACAGCTGATCCGCCGGCATCTTCAGCGGGCCGGGGCCGGGACCCTCGCCCGCGGCAGGCTGTGGGTAGGCGGTCGAGCGCGCAGTGTGAAAGGTGATATTGCCTTCCACCTTCTGCACGATCTGGTGGATGTGTCCGTTGAGGACGGTGACCGAGCCGAAGCGGCGCAGCTGGTTCATCAGCTGGTCCGCGTCGCCCGTGCCCCAACCCCAGGGTTCATAGATCGTCCACAGCGGCATATGGGCAAAGACCACAACGGGCGTGCTGGCCGAGCGTCCCTTCAAATCCGCGGCAACCCACGCGAGCTGGTCGGCGCCGAGCGTGCCCAGACCGCCCGGCTTGAACTGCAGCACATTGATCAGCCCGATGAAATGCACGCCGGCGTGATCGAAGCTGTAGTAGCCCTTGTTGTCCGATGCCTTGCCGAAGCGGTTGAAATATTCCGTGACGGTTGCATCGGTGGTGTCGTGCTCGCCGGGAACGGTGTGCATTTCCGTGGTTCGCAGGCGCGAGAACAATTGCTGCGCGGTGTCGAACTCCGAGGCCTTGGACAGATGCGTGATGTCGCCGGTATGTATGATCAGCGCGGGTTGCTCGTGCATGCCGTTGACCAGATCGATGCTCTGGCTCAGCGTACCGTTCACATCCGGATTTGCATCTTTGTTGAACCCGATGTGCGTGTCGCTGATCTGCACGAACAGCGGCTTGCCGAGCTTGGCCGTGCCGTAACGGTCTTCGGCTGCCTGGGCTAAGTTCAGAGGCGTGAAAACGCCCCCTGACAAGACAAACAAGGTCCCGGCCCCGCCGTACGCCATGCACTTCAGGGCATTGCGGCGCGACAGCAGCGATTGATCATCCGACATGGCTCACTCCTAGTGGTTGCGGTTCAGGAAACAAGACTTGGGTGGGCGGGGTTTTATTCCATGCCGGACGCCGAATGGCGTTGGAGCGGCGCTAGGGGTAACGTCGCAACCAGGAACTCTGGGGAGAGCGCTATGAGAATGAGAAAATCAGCCGCGAACCGCCTGCGATTGCTTGGCGGCATTGCCGCGCTGGCCTTGGCGGCCTGCGCCACGGATACCATCGTGTTGACCGGCTCGGCGCGGCCGCCGATCTCGCCGGCTGACGTGAGGATTTATTCGCACCCGCCGCAGGTCTTCGAAGAGATCGCCATCCTCAACGCCTCGAAGAGCAGCGCCTTCACCACCGGCGGCCAGCAGACCGTCGACAAGGTAATCGCAGGACTCAAGGAGCAGGCGGCGAAAGTCGGCGCGAACGGCATCATCCTGGAGGGCTTTTCCGATCGCCAAACGGGCTCGGTGGGATCGGGCGTCGGTGGGGACTCCGTGTCCCGCAACTCCGCGGTCGGCGTGGGCGTCGGAGGATCGTTGGGTATTTACAAAAAGACCGGCCACGGCCGCGCGATTTTCGTGCCCCCTGGCTCTTGAGGCCTTCCGGGCACTTTAAGCTTGCGCGCGCCTTTAAGTTTGCGCGCGCAGCAAGCGCACCAGCCCCAGGAGCTCGTCCCAGCCGGTGTCCGACACCGCGCAATACTGGATGTCGCCCTGCTGCCAAAACGCAAGGTGATAGCCGTTGCGCGTGGTGTCGGCCGGCAGACGCCGGTCGCCGCCGGCCCAGGTAAACACGTTGATGACATGCGAGCCATGCTGGTAAACGACCACCGCTGAGCGCTGATGGTCCACGTAGTCGGCCCGGCCGCCGATCAACTTGTATCCTTGGGCATCGAAATCCACGACTACCGGCGAAACATCGGCATGGCCCGCAAACCACGGCTTCACGGTGTGCCTGTCCGTGGACACGACGTCGATCAAATGGTCCGGCATCAGCGAACGCACATGCGCGCTCACCAGATCATTGGTCAGAGGGCTGACCATCGCCGGCAACACCAGAAAAAATGCGATGGCCGCCGCGACGGCAGCGCCGCCGATGCCGCTGAACGCGCCCGTCCAAAGCAAGCGCCGTCGCGGCTGCGCCGGCCGCGCAACCTTGCGCCACGTCGCCGCAGCTGCGACCGGCGCGACCGGCGGTGCCTCGGCAGCCCGGCTCGCCTCCTCATCGAGGGCGCCCATGAGTTTCGCGCGCAGCGCCGGCGGCGCGGCGGCATAAGCGATGTTCCGCCGCAGCGTTTCGCGCACCTTCTGAAGATCCTGAAGCAGCGCGCGGCACTCGCCGCAGTGTTCGGCATGCCTCTCGATCTCCGCGGCGGAGAGCGCATCGACCTCACCGTCGAAGTAGGCCTGCACCCGAAGCGATTCAGCGCACTGCACGCGGTACTCCTTCCACTTCCTTCACCCATTTGGCTTTCAGCGCCGCGCGCGAACGCGCCAGGCGCGACATCACCGTGCCGATCGGCACCTGCGTGACGGCCGCGATCTGCGCATAGTCCATTTCTTCGATTTCCCGCAGCATCAATACGGTGCGATGCTCCTCCGGCAGTGAAGCCATGAGCCTCTCGAGCACCTGTTTCTGATCCGACAGTATCGAATCGCTTTCCGGATCCGGTGTGTTCGCTACCATGGCGTGTCCGTCGGCCTCATCGTTTTCCTCCGGCAAGGGGACAAATGCGCGCCGCTGCTGCTGCTTGGCGGCCGTCAGATGACAATTGCGCACGATGGTCAGGAACCAGGCCTTCGCATCGGAGCCGCGCAGCGCATCGAAGCCGCGGAAGGCGCGCAGGACGGCGTCCTGCAGCACGTCATCCGCATCGCTGGGCGCATGGCACAGCCAGCGAGCAAATCGGTACGCAGCATCGAGATGCGGTAAAACCTGCCCCTCGAATCGGTCGCGCTTGTCATCCATGTCGTTTAGACCTATGCCGCGGCTATTTTATTCCCAACAAAAGCGGATCTCGAATGGGGATGAAGCGGTTTGCCGCGCGAACCAGGGATCCAGCCGACAATTCAGCAACCCCATAGACTTCCACGGACACCCCGTGCCGTTCCCGGATCCGCTCCACCAGCAGGTCGAAATCCCCGTCGCCGGTGGCCAGCACGATGACATCGGCCTGGGGGGCGTATTCGACCACATCCAGGGTGATGCCGACGTCCCAGTCCCCTTTCGCAGACCCGTCCATTCGTTGAATGTAGGGCTTGAGCTTTACCTCGAAGCCAATCGCCCGGAGGATGTTCTGGAATTGCCTTTGTTTCTCATCGTCGCGGTCGATCGCGAATGCGATCGCCTTCACGACTTTTCTGTTCGCGGTGGCCGCGGTCCAAAACCTGTTGTAGTCGAAATGCCGCGAGAACTGCTGACGCGTGGTGTAATAAATATTCTGCACATCGACGAAAATTGCCACGGATTCCATTCGGCCTCACTCTCGGAAAAAGTAGGGAATCACGATGAGCACCGCGCCGATCGCCACCAGCAGCGCCTTGGCGACAAAACTCCTCATCTTTGCCCGGCTCCCGGGGAAGTATAGCCCCGCAATCGCGTATCCTAGGCGCATAACATTGGGGGTAATTCCGGTGATTCGAGCTCTTCGCCTTCCGGCGGCCGCTGCAGTCCTGCTGGCCGCATCCTCGCCACCTGTCTGGGCACAGCGTCCCTTCCTGTCGGAAACGCAGTGGTCGGACTTGCGCCATGAGGCAAGCGGCACGGCACCTTATGAAAACCTACGCGCCTTGACACGTCTGCACCGTATTCCCGCGACGCTCGAGTTCGATCAGGCCGCTGATTTCATTCTGTCGCGTGCCAAAGAATACGGATTGCAGGACGCTCACGCCGAGCAGTTCCCGGTCGACGGTAAAATCCACTACGGGCTGATGCTTTCGCATGTCGGCTGGAGCGTCGAGAACGCGCGACTTTGGCAGGTATCGCCGCAGCATACGGTGCTCGGCGATTGGTCGACCGAGCCCATCCGCCTGGCCGACTACAGCCACAGCGCAGACGTCGAGGCACCCCTGGTGGATGTGGGTGCGGGAACGGCGGATGGCGACTATGCCGGGAAGGATGTGCGCGGCAAGATTATTTTGGCCGACGGCGTTCTCTCCGGGGTGCAGCGGCTGGCGGTGGTGAAGTACGGCGCGGCCGGCATCGTCAGCGACATGCCGAATCAAACCACCGCCTGGTCGGGTCTGGACACGTCTATCGTTCGATGGGGGCATTTGGACGCATCGTTGCCGGCCGGGTTCGCCTTCATGGTGTCGCGGGCCACGGCGGCCGGCTTGCGAGCGCAGATGCGCGAGGGGCCTGCAGTGGTCTTGAGCGCGCATGTGCGCGCAGAAGTGGGAGCCGGCCACTGGACGGTGGTGACCGCGACGATTCCCGGCACGGATCCGAGCAGCGGCGAGGTCGTCTATAGCTGCCACCTCGATCATCAGCGGCCGGGCGCAAACGACAACGGCAGCGGCTGCGTCACCATTTTGGAATCGGCGCGGGTGCTGAATCGGTTGATCGGCAGCGGCGCGCTCAAGCGCCCGAGCCGGACCATACGGTTCATCTGGGGGCCCGAGGTCGAAGGCACCATGGCCTTCCTGAGCAGCCATCCGGACATCCGCCGATCGCTGCGCGCCGATGTTCACATGGACATGGTGGGCGGCGATCTGTTCAAGAACAAATCCGT
>DATHFW010000257.1:0-13283 GCA_035317945.1 Steroidobacteraceae bacterium
CCATGGCCATGCAGGTCGCGCATCACTGCCTGTTGAGCCACGGGCTGGCCGCACAGGCGATGCGCAGTGCTCGCAGCAAACTCGACGTCGGCATTGTCCTCAATCTCTCGCCGGTCTATTCGGCGAGCGACTCACCGGCCGATAGGATCCTCGCGTCGCGAGAGGATGGCCTGCTGGTTCGCTGGTACATGGACGCCTTGCTACGCGGAAAGTATCCGCAGGATATTCTGGAATATCTCGCGGCCGATGCACCCCACGCCCAAGACGGCGACGCGCAATTGATTGCTGAACCGCTCGACTTTCTCGGCGTGAACTATTACAACCCGATCGTATCGATCGCGGGACGCCCATTTTCTCCGGCCCGCGAAGGCGTCCCCGTCACCGATATGGGTTGGGAGGTGGCGCCGGCGAAGCTTACCGACCTGCTGTTGCGCCTGGATCGCGACTACGACCTGCCGCCGCTGTTCATTACCGAAAACGGTGCGGCCTATCCGGATCTGGTCATTGACGGCGGTGTGAGGGATGATGACCGGCGCGCCTACATCGAGACCCACATACGCGCCATCGCGGATGCCATCGATCAGGGCGTCGATGTGCGCGGCTATTTCGTCTGGTCGCTGCTCGACAACTTTGAATGGGCTGCGGGCTACACCAAGCGCTTTGGGATCTACTATGTCGACTACCAGACGCAGGCCCGCATTTTGAAGCGGAGCGGCTTTTGGTATAGAGATTTGGCCGTGGCATTCCATCGAATGCACGGAGGCAGGGTCGCAAACGAAAGCTCCCGAGGCGCGCGGTGAATTCGCAGTCACTGGCCATTGCGCTGGCCCTCGCCCTCATCGCTCACGGAACGTGTTTAGCGCAGCCGGCCACGACGCCCACTGAGCGGCCGTGGATGAACGCAGCGCTGGCACCTGACCTGCGCGCCGACATGGTCCTGAAGCAACTGACGCTCGATGAGAAAATTCAGCTGGTGCACGGTATCGGCTGGGGGCCTTTGGTTCCCGGCAGCCCGGTTCCGCCCGACAACAATGGCGGCGCCGGCGAGGTCTTGGGCATACCGCGTCTCGGCATACCGTCACTGCAGCAAGCGGACTCGGCCGTTGGTATTCGAATGGCAGCCCAACAAAGCCGTTACGCGACGTTGTTGCCGTCAGTGTTGGCGGCCGCATCCTCGTGGGATACGGAGGCCGCGCGCTTGTACGGAGACGTCATCGGACGTGAGCTGCGTGCGCAAGGGTTCAGTCAATCGATCGGCGGCGGCGTCAACCTCGCGCGCGACCCGAGAAATGGCCGGCTATTCGAGTACGCCGGTGAAGACCCCGTGCTCGCGGGCGTGATGGTTGGTCATATCATCCGCGGTGTCCAAGACAACCACATCATGGGGGACATCAAGCACTACGCTTTGAATGATCAGGAGACCGGCCGCACGGTTGTCGATGCTCGCGTCTCCAAAAAGGCCGCCCGTGAGAGCGACCTCTTGGCCTTCGAACTCGGCATCCGCATAGGGCAACCCTCTTCCGTCATGTGCAGCTACAACAAAGTGATGGGAGATTGGGCGTGCGAGAACGATTGGCTGCTGAATCATGTGTTGAAAGGCGCCTGGCATTTTCCCGGCTTCGTCGTTTCCGATTGGGACGGCACGCACTCCACCGAAAAAGCGGCGATCGCTGGTCTCGACATGCAGATGCCGGGCGAGGAATATTTCGGTGAAGCACTCAAGCAAGCGGTCACCGCCGGTCGGGTTCCCCTGCGGCGCCTCGATGACATGGTGCACCGCGTGCTGCGCTCAATGTTCAGTGCCGGCGTCATCGACCGGCCGCCGACGCCGCGCAGCGTGGTCGACCCCTTCCGAGGTCTTCAGGATGCGCAGCATATTGCTGAGGAAAGCATCGTCTTACTGAAGAATGACGGCTTGCTTCCCCTGAATCTTGCCGCCGTGCATTCCATTGCAGTGATCGGTGCGCACGCCGACGTCGGCGTACTGTCAGGCGGAGGTTCAGCGCAAGTCGACGCACCGGGCGGAAATGCCATCAGTCCCACGACTCCGACGAAATGGGGCGAAGCGGTGTATTTCCCTTCGCCGCCGCTGCGCTACATTCGAGAGCATGCACGGGGAGCCGTCGTGAAATTTGATGCCGGCACCAACGTTTCCGCCGCGGCAGCGCTCGCGAAATCTGTGGACGTCGCCATCGTATTCGCCGATCAATACATGAGCGAGAGTGGCGACGCCCCATCGCTGTCTCTGCCGGACGGTCAGGACGAGCTGATTTCGTCGGTGGCGGCCGCCAATCCGCACACGCTGGTGGTGCTGATCACGGGTAACCCGGTGACGATGCCGTGGATCGATCGGGTCGCCGGCGTGATGGAGGCTTGGTATCCCGGAATTGCGGGTGGACAGGCGATCGCGAACCTCATCTTCGGCAGTGTCGTTCCCTCGGGAAAGTTGCCTATTACGTTCGCGAAGTCAGCGGAGGATCTGCCTCATCGATGCGTCTTTGGCATCGCTTGCACGCAAGCCGGAAGTTCGCCGCCGCACTGGGTGGCTGACGATGCGAAGCGGCAGAGCTTTGCCGCGGACTACGACGAAGGCGTGCGCTTCGGTTATAAATGGTTCGACTCCGAAGGCAAACAGCCGCTGTTCCCGTTCGGCTTCGGGTTGTCATACACAAAGTTCAAATACAGTGATTTGCAGGTCGACCGAGCAGCCAAAACCGTGACTTTCGCGATTGAAAATACCGGTGGCCTGGCGGGAACTGAGATTGCGGAAATCTACGTCGAATTGCCCAAGGCTCGCAAAGAGCATTTCCGACGACTTGCTGCATGGCAACGTGTGACGCTCAATTCGGGCGAACGAAAAACAATTACCGTTGCCCTCGAGCCCTTGGCCTTGGCTACGTTTAACGAGCAGAAGGATGCATGGACTTGGCCCTCGGGCGTATTCACGGTGCTCGTCGGCGGGTCTTCGCGCGATTTACCGCTACAGGCAGACATCGCTCTGTATTGATGTCACCACCTTGGCCGCGTCAAGCGCCGCCACGTCATTGTGCGACGCGGCGACGAATGGCGTACCGTTCCCCGCCGCAGCGACGTCGCTTCCCAGTCCCAATGCCAGCGCGGCAATCCACACACTCATTGATTTAGCGTTCATGTGCACCTCCGTCGGCCGGATGCGCCATCTTAGTCGCCCTTGATGATTGGTAAAAGATTCGCGTTGAGCCCTGTTGGGCGCCGGCCGGGCGATGCCCGTTAGGTTCCGCTCACGAACCGCCGCTGCCGCATCCATTTGCTGGCCACCCACTTTTCACCTTCGAGGACCGGATTACCGGCGTGCACCGAGCGCCAATCGACGACTCCCCGGCTGTCGCAGTACTCGAAATACGCCGCATGACCCAAGCGCGGCGTGATCGCCCAACCGAGTTCGGGAAATGATGTCTCACCGCCCGCCGGGACGTCATTCAAGTAAGTCACCAAGGTGCTGACGCGCTGTCCGCTGCGCGCGATCGAAGACCGATTGGCCTCGTTCGCAATCTGCAGGAAATCGACATGCGGTGCACTGGCCGCGCCCGTGGGGTAGTACAGCACTTGCAGTCCTTCGCCGTTTTCCACGGGCAGGCTCATGAGCTCGGAAATGCGCCGATCCAGTCTCGCGATGAAGGCAGTTTCCTGTAAGCGGAAGAACATCCCATAGCTGTTGCGGTAAGCGGCGACGACATCCTGTCCGGACTGAAGGTCGACTATGGTCGAGTGCGTGAGGCGGGGCCTCGCCAGCTCGATGAGTTCCTTGCATTCCTCGGCGCTCATGACATCGCTCAGCACCGCCAGCACCGGCTGCTGTGCGCGTGCCAGGACGCGAATCTCCCGATCGTGGGTCTTGAGCACATGGCCGCCCGCAAGCCGCGGTGGTTGCGGCGCTGGTATGGATTCATGTTCCGCCATGGGCACCGAGTCCACGGGCAGCGGCCGTTGCGCCTGAATGGCGGCGACAAACGCGTGCACGATACTGCGTGCCGCGCCCGGCTCCATGCGCTGCGCAATCATGGTTTCGATCAGCGCGGCGGGCGCGCAGCCCTGATGCAGATTTTTCACCAGCCAGGACCCTAAGTCCGGGGAGAAGCGAATGACTGCACTCATGGCAATGCTCCGGTCAATCGAAGGAATCTTTGGCGGCCCACCCCTGCCCGGTGAGCGTGAACACCTCGCGCAACTGCGCCTTGCCTGCGCCGCTCAGGACTCGGGCCACGGCGGGAAACACTCGCTGTGCATCGGGGTCCTGCGCCCAGGGAGCGGCATTCACCCGATAGGTGTAGGTGACCACCGCCTCGCTCTGCGCGCCATTCTTGTGCACTTCCCAGCCGACGATCTTGTCGAGGCTGAGCTTGGCTGCGCAGAAGTCGGCTGGACGGGCATGCGTTCCGGCAACCTCGCGCTTCAGGTAATACTTTTTTCCGTCTTCGGTCAGTTCGTAGCGACGCGCAGCGAAGGCGGCTGCGCCTTGCTGCGAATGCTCATCCGCGCTTACCGCCGTGGAGCGCACGACGCCAAGCTTCTCCAGCACGGGCAGCTGGATGGCGTTGCGGCCGTTGTCCTGAAACTCCTGCGCGCTCACCTCGATGGGCCAGTCGTTCTTGCCGAGGCAGAGGTCACCGTGCTTGCTCAAATAGCCGTTCATAGCCTGGGTGAGGGTGTCTCGATTGGCCTCCGTGCGGCTGCCGCACGCTGCGAGGCCGGTCAGAGTCAGTGCGAGAAAATAGATTTTCATAGGTCAACGCTGAGGTCTTAGGGATTCAATTGACGCACGGACCGCTCGCCGGCGGCGTCGCCGGCGGCTTGTAGCCATCGGTGAGCGTGCCCAGGAAACAGACCAGGTCCGCGATGTTCTGCTCGGTCATGGGAGGCGTCGAGCCCGCGGCGCGTCCGTCGAGGGGCATCTGCGCGTCGATGTTGGAGTGATAGGCAGCCGGCAAGTCGTCGAACTTTTGTACCGTGCCGCCATCGTACTGCGTGGTCACTAATCCATACGTGGGGAATGAGGGATCGGCGCCGGCTCGGGGCGTGCCGCCCACTGTGGGATACCAAATTTCCGGATTGGTATCGCGCGTATTGTAGAAGCGAATGGCCTGCTCCAAGGAGTGGATCACACCGTTGTGAAAGAACACCTTGCGCGTGGCGACGTTGCGCAGGGTGGGTGCGCCGAACATCCCGCAATGGACTTCAGGCGCCGCCGGTGAGGCGGGATTGTGATCGCTGCGCAGCGGTCCGCACACGCCCATGTCGAAATAGCTGGAATCAGCGTTGGCGTGAATGCCGGCGTTTCGCGGGACGCCGATCGCCTCGTAAGAGAAATCCGTGAACAGCGCCGAGCTGCCGTTGAGTCCGGCGCCCTGATAATGGCACGAGGAGCAATTGCCGATCTTCGGATTGCTGAACAGCGCCAGCCCCCGCGCTTCCGCCGGCGTCAAGGCGCCGCCGATTTTGTTCCCGGCGTACAAATCGAATTTACTGCTGTAGGGGTGAAAACTGGAGTCCTCCAGTTGAAATGCCTGCAGCGCAGCCGATGCGTCGTTGAAGGCAGTCGCGGTGTTGCTGAAAACATCGTCCCCAAAGACCTGCCGAAACAACTTCGCGTATGCACTGGCCCGAAGCTTCGCAACGACGTCCGCGGCGCTGCCGTTGGCCATTTCGAACGCCGACAGCAGCGGAACGCCGGCTTGCTCGGCCAGGGTGTTGACGCGCCCGTCCCACGTGAAGCCGCCGCCGGGTCCCGGCACACTGATGCCGTCCGGATTATCGAGCAGATCCGCGTAAGCCGGGGTGAATTCCTTGTAGCGCAGGCTGGGCACGGCGCGCAGTCCCGGCGTGGTCAAGTCATTGCCGCCCAATTGCACGGCGAGATCATTGGGCGGTCCATATGCATGGTTTGGGTCGTGGCAGGTCGCGCAGGACATCTTGCCCGAGCCCGACAGGCTCTTGTCGAAGAAAATTTTCTGGCCCACTTGGGCCGGCAAGCTCAGCGGCGGCGTAGCGCGGAATTTTGCAGCCGCTTCAGGCAAAGCGCTGCCGCTGCCGGAGTGGCCGCCGCAGGCGGCCAGAGTCAGGGTCAATATCATCACCAATGCAACTGCACGCATAATTGCGAAGGGCGGATCATTCGATCCGCCCTCCCCGTCCGGCGTCGACGCCGTGACTACTTCGTCAATGCCCAGATGTTCGTCTGCGACGGATCCGGGCCCACTTGCGGCGCCGTGCTGATGTCCGCCGACTGCTTCTGCGTGTAGGTGATCGGAATCGCGAAAGCATGATTCGTCGGCCGCACCGCATCGAAGTGCGTATCGGCGCTGCCGGCGAACTCGGGCAGATTCAAGATGTTCTGCGCGATGAACTTCTCCGTGTACTTGGAGCGGTTCATGTACGAGGCATCGTTCATCGGATCCGCCAGCTGGAACATGTCCTGCAAGGTGCGCACGAAGGAGAAGTGGCTGTAGACATCGCTGTCCACGCTGCTCTTGGGCGCATTGCCCTGATTGGTGAGCAGCCCCCACACGCTCTGGCCATGACCTCGATTTCCCTTGGTGTAGTTGTTGACGGTCATGTCCACCGACCAGGTGCCGTCAGCGTTCTGCGTCAAGGGATGGGCTACCGTGCTATTCGAGACATTCCAGCCGCAGCAAGAATTGAATCCACTGGTGGCGTTACCCTCGTCGAACATGAGCACGATGGCGACCTTCTTCTGCGGGTTGTTCCACAACGGCGAAGCTTCGATTTTCTTGACCACTGAGTCCACATAGTTGTCGCCGCGCGTGATGATGGCGCCGCCCGTGGCATTGGGCACGTTGTTGGCGACGCTGCTGCAGTCGCTCGCCGTGACCGTGGCGGCGGTGGCAACGTCGGTTCCGCTTACACTGATGCCGTGCATGTCGTCGCACTGATCAGGCACCACGAAGTTGAGATTGCCCACATCGCCGGAGATCAGATCGCTGCCGAACTGGTCAAAGTCGTAGCCCGCCGGAATCGCATACTTCGTGCTGTTCTTGAGCGCATCTTCCCACTGGCTGCCGCCCATGGTGCGATTGCTGAATTTGAATTCCGGTGCGCTGCGCACGTTCTGATACGCCATGCCGGGATGGTGTTTGGTCTTGTAGAGCGCCGCCGGCAACGGCAGCACCAGATTCTGATCGCCGACCACTGCCGTGTTTCCGCCCATCGTGCCGGGTTGGTAAACATGATCCTGCGCGATGACCGCGGGGTCCGCCACGCTGTCGGTACGCAGATCCTGACCCGGATTGAGCGACTCGCTGTAGGTTCTCCACGTCATGCCCGCCGAGGTTATGGCGTTGAACAGATTCGGCCGGCCGGTGATGTTGTGATTGACCGCCGCGGTTTGTGTGCAGGTGGCCGCAAAGGGTGAGCTGGCCAGTCCCGGCTGATCACTCGTGGGCAGGGGCAGATCCTGCGGAGCGTTGGCTCCCGTCGCATCGCAGTTCCACTGACTGTCGTCCGTGATGCCGAAATCGTCCGCGCCGCCGAGCGCCGTGTAATTCGGTTCGCTGGGATTGCCGGTGGCGTAGTAGCTGGTGAGCATGTTGCCGGCGTGCAGATACGAATTGATCTTCGGCGCGAACGGCGAGTTCAACAGCGACAGGGTCGCCTTGTTTTCGAGCATGACGATGAAGATGTGGTCGTAGCGCGGAATGCCTTCGACATTGAAGGCGGCCTGCTCGGCCTGCGCGAAGGTGATGGCCTTGCGCGTATCGACCGCGGTCGCGGTCGCCGGCGTCACACCGGCCATACCCGTGATTTCCGGATCCCCACCCTGAACGGCCAATGCATCCGGATAGAGGTCGCCGCGATCGAGCTTGGTGATGGCATACGCGAAACGACCAGTCAGGACGTTGGATTCCCGCAGCATCGAGGCTTGCACCGCACCCGTTTGTGTATTGACGTCGGTCATAATTTGGCCGAGGTCGACGCCGAGCCGGGTCGCAAGGTTCTGTTTCTCGGTCTGATAGTCCGAGCCATTGGCCTCGGTCAGGCGGGCAACTTCGGAGGACAGCGGACTCACGATCACGCTGTCGGTTTGCTCGTTGACCTGGTCGAGCAGCGCCCGGAACACATTGCGCTTCGGATTCGTGGCGCCATTGCCCGTGTTGACGGCCGCCGTGCCGATGTCGGCAATGATGGGGCCGGCCGCGGCGACTGCCAGCGTGAAGGTACCTTTAGCATCGGTCGTGACCGGATTTTCGTCGGAATCGCACTTGCCGTTGCCATTGGCATCGATGCACACGCTCGCGCCCTGATAATAGCCGGCGGTCACCATGGGTTGAGTGGCGCTGCCTGGCGTAAACGCTGCCGCTGTCACAATGCCCTTGATCATGACGGACAACGGGGGCGGCGGCACCGTGGCGGGCGGCGCCGTGGGCACGGAAGAGGTGTCGCTGCCGCAGGCGGCCAGCACCGACACGGCCGCCAGCACTGATGTGTTCCGAATGATTCTCGACGACTTGCTTCGATTCTGGTTCCGCGATCTGGCCATGTTCATCCTCTGTATGTGAATCTCGCGAGTGCGCAACGGCACGCGCTTTTTTTGCCTGCGCGGATTATTGGAGGTGATCGTGACAGATTTATTGCAGCACGGTGAAAATGCGGCGAAGCGACGTTAAGTACTGCAAAGACGTGATTAGGAGATCGAACTCGTCATTTGACATAAAAAGCCCGCGGCGCTAGCGATCGTATCCCACGGGCTCCGCTGCATCACGACTCGCAATTTCCCGGCAGGCTCGTGATCCATTGCTCGATGAGTGCCACGCCCTCGCGGTGGGTGGTTGAACGTCCCTGCTCCGGCATCATCACGCCGGGCTCATTTGAGAGCAACCGGTAGGCGAGGATCGAATCCTTGGGTTTGCCCGGTAGCACATCGAAGAAATGATCTCCTGTGCCGCGACCCGCCGCGACCGGAGGTTTGCACACGCCCAGGTGCCGATCGTCGTCGGCGAATATCGTCAGATCCAAGGCCGTGGTATTTGCCGGTCCCCTGGCGTTGTGGCAATGACCGCAATTGACGTCGAGATAGGCGCGAGCGCGCGCAGCGACGGGTTCGGCAACGTTGCGCCAATCGGCATTTCGCGCCACGCCCGAAAGCTCAGGCAGACCGGCGAGATACCCTGCCTTGCTCCAATGCAGCAATTGATTGTCGGCGCCCGCGGCGTACTCGAAGCTGCGATTTAGATGCCGTGCCTTGGTGCCGATGGGCGCAATCGCCTTGGTGTTCAGATCCACCACATGACAGCCCGCACATTGGTTTTCATTGGGCACGACATAAGTAAAAGCTTCCCGAGCACCGTCCTCGGCCACCAGCTCGAGCGGCATCGTATCGCCCGTGCGTGCGAGCTCAGCCTCGGTTTGTGCCGCATTCCACACGTAAGGAAGAGCCTGCCAGCCATCTGCGCGCCGCACCAGCACGCGCGTTTCGATGAGATGCACGTTGGCAAGTTTCAGCCCGTCGTCGCTCCGTCCCGTTCCCGCAAAGTCGCGTGATTGATCATCGGTGCAGGCTACCAACTTGGCATCGCGCGCCGTGACTTTCGGTGTTGGATAATAGAAAGTCTTGGTGATGATGGTGCCGACGGGGAACTCAAAATCGCCCTCGGCACTGTATTGCGCGCTCTTACCCGGCGGCATCCAGACCGTGCGCAGCTTGTGCGCGTAGTCGCTGAACAACGGCGTGTTGAGATCGTAGGCAATGACCCCGGCGTTCAGCGCCAATTTACCGCCCTCGGCGTACACCACCTGCCAGTCGCTGAGTTTCGCGGGCCTGCCCTCGGCGAAGAAATGCACAGGTTGTGCACGGTGACTGCAACCGCAGACGATGGCCAGACTCAGGCAAACCAACAGCGGGCGGAATTGCGACAATCGTTCGCCTTCGTCGACTAACTGTGCGGCAGTTCGATCGCCGCAAGCTTTTGCAGCTCGCACTGAAACGACACCTTATCGATTTTCGGGTTCTTGTACTTGTTGGGGCCGTCCGCGTTCAATACCTCAACGCCGCCGTTTCTGACGCAGATCCGATCGTCCGCCGGCGGCAGGACGTTCACCTGATTTTTTGCATCCACATAACCGTCCCAAAGAATGTCCGGGAAATGGCCGTTGATGCCAAACATCGCTGTCTTCAGGGTCTTCAACTCCAAACCGTCCGGCGAGTCGCCGCCGCCCTTGAAGCGATTGTCGTAGATAAAGATGGCGCGCGGGTACGGATCGTACTTGGGGTCCACGCCGCGCGTGTTGTAGTAGTTGGTCGAGTAGTAGCTGGCGATAATCAGATTGGCGGTCTTGTTATCCGCAATATCGTTGTCGAAAATCTCGACCTTCGGATTGGAATTGACCACGATGCCGGAGCCCGCCGGCACGCTCGCGACCGCCGAGCCTTTGGCTCCAAAGTTCGCGAGATTATTCTTGATAGAGGTGTTCTTGAACACGCGCGTCGAATGGCCGGGCAGGGCAAGATTCGGCATGTTGAATACCAGAATGCCGCCGGTGTTGCCCGTGGCGGTATTCTCATAGACATCGGCACCGATGGTGTTTTCAATTTCGATGCCCGCCACGTTTTTCTCGGCATGGTTACGCCGGACAATCACATTCTGAGACTGGCCCACGTAAATACCGGCGTCGGAGGCGCCAATCGACGATGAATCCTCGATCAACACATTCTTGCTCTTCACCGGATAAATGCCATAAGCGCCGTTGGTGGTCTTAGGGCCGCCGGTCCATTCGACCCGCACATCACGCACCGTGATGTTTTCGCCATCGTTGATCTTCAGGCCGTCTCCTTTGCTGTCCTCGATGGCAAGATGTTCGATGGTGAAATCGCTTGCGTAGACCAGCATGCCTTCGGGTCCTGAGATTTCGTTCTTGAAAGAGAGAATGCTCTTATCCGACCCCTCGCCGCGAATCGTGACGCCATTTGCGCGCAGCGTGAGAACGCGGTCGAGCGCATGTTTGCCCGCCGGAATTTGGATCACCGTGCCCGCCTTGGCGTCGAGAAATTGCTCCTGCAGCTTCTTTTGAAAGGCCAGATCATCGGCGGACAGCGCCTGCGGGGTACTGCCGTGGTTTCCGCACCCTGCGGCGAAAGCGGTGAATAGGAAGATGGCGACTTTGCGCATGGTTTTTATCCTTTTGAATCCCCCGACGATCGGCCATAGCAAGCCTAACATGAGAAGCCAATCATGCTGCGAGCGCCCCTTGGCGGTGGCTTATTGCAATGCGACGCGCTACCGGGATTGCAGCGTCAGGCTGCCCGCGGGGCCGTGCAGATTCGCCGTCAGGCGCGGTGCCTTTGACTGACCAATGGCGACGTCCAGATCGAGCGTTTTGCTCAAGGCGCGGTAGCGTGCTGGATTCGGGGTCGTTATTTGTAGACTATCGATGCCGCAGCCTTTGGGTGCATCCAGCGACGGGTGCGCCGAAGTTGCGCTCCATTCAATAAAGAACGGCAGGATTCCGTGCTCATCCTCCTTCAGCGGCAGCGACTTCCAATTCAAAACGGAACCATCCGGCCGCTGCCGGGAGCCACGCACCGGGCCTACGTAATCGACGCCGGCCGCGTGCAGCACGCCCGCAAATTCATCGATATGATCACGATGCTCCGCCCAACCGACCAACGCGGGACCCTTCAACGTGCGCAAATTGCGCGGATCGGCTGCATTCGGTTGCAACGGATCAAGCGCCATAATTTCAAGGTAACGCAGCGTACCCAAGGACAATAGAGCGTTCCTGGTGCCGGCCCCGGGATGCACACCCCCGGGGATCGCGCGAACCCCCAAGTGGCGAAACACAAACTCGATTCCGCCATCAAGATCGGTACAGCCCAGAATAATGTGATCCAGGGTTTTCGGCACGCGCCCGTTCGATGCCCTCGCAAACGCGGGGGCCGCCAGCAACGCAGCGGCGGAGCAGCTAAATGCTCGCCGGGAAATTTTTTGCATTGCCGATCCTAGCGCGCACCCCGGTCACGCAGCAACGATACGACGTTCCGGCATTGCGGCATTGCGGCGTTGCGGCGTTGCGGCTCAGGCGCGGCCACTCAGTCGTTCGGCAGTGACCATCGCCAAGAATCCGCCCGCGCAATAATTCAGCAATCGCAGACGCGCCGCCTCCAAGTCCTTCGCGCGGCAAAGACCTTCGGATAACCGATCGACCCGCTCGGTACCAGAGAGCGCCAACATCATGGATCCGGCGAGAAAGTTATAAGCCCAGTAGAGCTCCTTCTTAGGACTGCCCGGAAGCGCCGTCTGCAGAATATTGATCAGCTCGAGCACGTTCTCATCGAAGTAGCGATGAATGATTTCGCCGCCCCAGGGCGTGTTGTCGATTTGCGCGACCAAGGCGAAATAACTCTTCCAGCCGGCATCGCCATGCAGCGACAGGTCGATCATCGGGTTGATGAACGCGGCTATAGCACCCTCCACGGTGACCGCACCGCCATTGGCCACATAGGCGCGCAACGAATCGCGACGCGCTGAGACCAACGGCCGCGCTCGACGCTCGAACACACCATCGAACAAACTGGATTTGTTCTTGAAATGATAATAGATGAGCGCAACGTCGACACTGGCAGCGTCCGCAACCTGCCGCGTGGTGACGCCATGAAAACCGCGTTCCGCAAACAACGATTCGGCAGCGTCGAGTAACCGGCCGCGGGCCTTCACCCCACTGTCAGATTGTTTCGGACGGCCGCGCCCCGATTTCTTGCGGCTTTTCGCTGGCGCTTTATGATCGAGTTTGGTCACGGCTCCCTCTGCTTTATTTGACCGACGCATCTCCGGCGAGCGCCCGCTATTCGACAAATAGGCGCGCTTCGCGGGGCTATTGTGACACTCCCATATCGCAGTGAAGTCCTCTTAGGTTAAAAAATTTAACAATCGCTGAATAATCGGCTTCTGCGGCCATCCGTCAAGAAGCGAGATGCGGGCGGGTACTCGGCCGTCCCAGCCATGCGCGCTGACGCGGACCAGTAAGATTTATCGGTAAAACAGCTGATATTTCACGGATCGCAGGGGACATGGGTCGTGAGATCAAAACGAGATATTGTCAGATGAGAAACGTCGCAGTTTTCTTGACAAGGCTCAGTGTCTGGCATAATTTCAACGCACGCTGAAATTAAAAAAAGAGCCGAAATCTACGGCTCCTGCACGGACGGTCTAATCAAGGGGGTTATATGGCTTCGTTTCGCTTTACGCTCGCGGCGCTCACGGGCACCGCGGCCTCACTGTGCGCATCGTGGGTGG
>DATHFW010000258.1:0-3942 GCA_035317945.1 Steroidobacteraceae bacterium
TTCAAGGAGCTGTTCGACAAGTATTCGAAGGAAGCGGGAAAAGAGCAGTACCTGATTCCTTATTTTATTGCCGCGCACCCCGGCACTCGCGATGTCGACATGCTCGAACTGGCGTTGTGGCTGAAGAAAAACGGATTTCGCGCCGATCAAGTTCAGGCGTTCTTGCCATCGCCCATGGCCACCGCTACCGCGATGTATCACTCCTCCAAGAATCCCCTCAAGCGCGTCAGCCGCACCAGCGAGGAGGTCGTGATACCGAAGGGCATCAAAGTGCGCCGCCTGCACAAGGCTTTTCTGCGCTATCACGATTCGGCCAATTGGCCCATCTTGCGCGACGCCTTGAAGCGCATGGGACGCGCGGATTTGATCGGCAATGGCAAGCAGCATCTCATTCCCGCGTACCAGCCCGTGGGATCGAGCCGCTCGGCAGCGGTCCGGCCCTTTCGCACACAGCACACCGGCCTGCCAAAATCGGGCCGGGCCGGCAGCAGTTCGCGGCGAGGCAGGGCCTAAAAAGCGAACGGAATCGCTTGCTTGCGTGCCTTTGGTGCGTTTAGAGTTCCGGGCTGTCTAGCGGCTCATCGCCGCATTTCATCAACTTACGGTTTGGGAGCGCGAACAACGCCTTGGGCTGTCAGGGCGCGTGTGCAGAATGAGTAAGTGGGTAGTACATAAATTCGGGGGTTCCAGCGTCGCAGACGCCGCCTGCTTCCGGCGGGTTGCGGAAATCGTCGAGGCGTCGTCAAACCCGCGCGAAGCCATCGTTCTTTCCGCATCCCGCGGAGTTACCGATTCGCTGCTCGAACTGGTCACGCTGGCCGAGCAGCCGGCCAAGGAATTCGGGCCGCCCATTCGTGCACTGAAGGCTCGGCATCTGGATCTGGCGGCCGAGCTGATATCGAAGTCCGCTTACGAAACCTACAAGGCGCAGTTCGAGCGCGATTGTCTGGACATCGCCGGCATGTTGCAGACCGTACGGCTGATCCGATCCTCAACCTATTCGATGCGCGATGTGATCGCCGGCTTCGGTGAAATATGGTCTACGCGCTTGTTCGCGCCGTTCCTGCGGGAGCGGGCCCGCATCAAGGGCGACATCCTGTGGGTCGACGCGCGCGAGGTCATCATCGTTGAATGGGGCTCCTTGGGACCGGCGGTGCAGTGGACGGTGAGCGAAGCGAAACTGCGGAAATTGGTGCCGCCCAATTTTACCGGCCGCCTCATCGTCACCGGTTTCGTCGCCACCACGACCAAAGGGAAGCAGACGACATTGGGCCGCAACGGCAGCGATTTTTCGGGCTCCATTTTCGGCGCGCTGCTCGATGCGGTGGAAATCATCATCTGGACCGATGTCGACGGCGTGCTATCCGCTGATCCGCGCCTCGTGCCGAATGCGCAGGTCATCGATCAGCTTTCCTACAACGAAGCGATGGAGCTGGCCTACTTCGGCGCCAAGGTCATTCATCCGCAGACCATGGCCCCGGCGGTGGCGCGCGACATCCCCATCTTTATCCGCAATACCTTTGCGCCTCAAAAACGCGGCACGCTGATTTGCGCAAATCCGGTTTCGGAACTGAAGGTAAAAGGCATCACCAGCATCGATCCGGTGGCGCTGGTGAATCTCGAGGGCGCCGGCATGATCGGCGTGCCGGGAACGGCGCACCGTCTGTTCGGTGCACTGCGCGACGCCGGCATCTCCGTCATTTTGATTTCGCAAGGCAGCTCGGAGCACTCCATTTGCTTCGCCATTCCGGAAGCGCAGGCGGTGCGGGCCGAGGAGGCGGTACGGCGCGCTTTCGATGCCGAATTGCGCGATGGGCAGATTCAGCACGTGGAAGTGGCGCTGGGCATGAGCATTCTGGCGGTCGTCGGCGACGGCATGGCCGGCTCGCACGGCGTCGCTGCGAAAGTGTTCAATTCGCTCGGCGATGCCGCCATCAGCGTGCGGGTGATTGCCCAAGGCGCATCCGAACGCAATATCTCCGTTGTCGTCGACGGCAAGGGAGCGGCCAGAGCGCTGCGCGCGGTGCATGCGGCCTTTTACCTGTCGCCCAATACGCTGTCGATCGGCTTGATTGGGCCGGGCACAGTCGGTCGCGTGCTGCTGGCGCAGATCGCCACGCAGCTCGAGCGCTTGAGGGGGCTGAATTTGGACTTGCGGGTTCGCGGCATCACCAGCTCGACACGCATGTTGCTCGAAGAGAAGTCGGTGGACTTGAGCCGGTGGAAGGAGCGCATGGCCGAGGCGGGTGAACCGCTCGACATGCAAAAATTCATCAACCATGTTCAAGCGGACTATATACCGCACACCGTGGTCATCGACTGCACGGCCAGCGCCGGGGTCGCCGATCAGTACCGCGACTGGCTCGCGCGCGGCATTCATATCGTCACGCCCAACAAGAAGGCCAACAGCGGCACGCTGCCCTATTACCGATCGCTGCAAGAGGCGAAACGCGCGGCCGGCACGCATTATCTGTACGAGGCCACGGTGGGCGCCGGATTGCCGGTCATTCAGACACTGCGCGACCTGCGCGGCACCGGCGATGACATCACGCAAATCGAAGGGATATTCTCCGGCACGCTGGCTTACCTGTTCAACGTGTTCGACGGCAGCGAGTCTTTTTCCTCGATCGTCCGCGCCGCCAAGGCGAAGGGCTATACTGAACCGGATCCGCGCGATGACCTCTCGGGCGTGGACGTGGCCCGCAAGCTGATTATTCTCGGCCGCGAGATGGGACTTACGCTGGAAATATCCGACGTCCAAGTGGAAGGACTGGTGCCGCAGACGCTGACCCAGTGCAGTGTCGAAGAATTCATGGCGCGTCTGCCGGAATCCGACGCCGCTATGGCGGCCGCGCTGGCAGATGCGCGTAAAATGAATCAGGTGCTGCGCTATGTCGGCCGCATCGACGCCGGCGGCAAGGCAACCGTGGGATTGATGCGCCTGGATGCTAAACATCCTTTTGCGAATATCGCGCTCACCGATAACGTGGTGCGCTTCGCCACGCGCCGCTACTGCGACAATCCGCTGATCGTGCAAGGTCCGGGAGCGGGGCCGGAAGTGACCGCAGCGGGCGTGTTTTCAGACCTGTTGCGCTTGTCCGCTTACCTGGGCGCTCACCTCTAAGGCAAACACGAGAACACTGTGCTCAGCGACGTCACTGCTTTTGCGCCGGCCACCGTTGCCAATGTCGGCATCGGATTCGACATTTTGGGTCATGCCGTGGATGAGGTCGGCGACCGCGTGCGAATACGGCGAATCGACGCTAACGAAGTGCGAATCCGCTCCATCACCGGCGTCGCCGGCGACTTGCCGGTGGAGCCCAAGCACAACACCGCGGGACGCGCGGTGCAGGTCATGCACGCGGCGTTGTCGCCGGGATTCGGATTCGAGCTGGATATCGAAAAGGGCATACCCTTGGGATCCGGCATGGGCGGATCGGCGGCGTCGGCCGTCGCTGCGGTGGTTGCCGCCAACGCGCTGCTGCACGCTCCGGCGCCGCAGTTGCAGTTGCTCAAATTTGCCATGGAAGGGGAAATCGTCGCGAGCGGCGCCGCACACATCGACAATATCGCTCCCTGCCTGTACGGCGGCCTGACGCTCACCGTGGGCATCGACAACCCGCGCGTGAAGCAAATTCCCGTTCCGCGCGGACTGCGCTGCGTGTTGGTGCATCCGCATATGTATTTGGGGACTCGGGAAGCGCGCGCCATCCTCAACACCAATGTCAGCCGGTCCGACTATGTTTGGCAGAGCGCGAATCTGGCCGGCTTCATCAGCGGCTGCTATTCAAATGATTTGGAAATGATTCGCGAATCATTCAACGATGTGATCATCGAACCGCAGCGACACTCGTTGATTCCCGGCTTCAAGGACGTGCAACGCGCCGCCATGTCTGCGGGCGCCCTCGGCTGCTCGATTTCCGGGGCGGGTCCCGCAGTCTT
>DATHFW010000259.1:0-2891 GCA_035317945.1 Steroidobacteraceae bacterium
TCTAGTGGTAGGACAACGGTCTCTGACACCGTTTACCTAGGTTCGAATCCTAGTCCCCCAGCCAAACAGGGCCCGCTTTTGCGGGCCCTTTTCTTATTGGCAATGGCGGACGGCTGGGAGCTTGCCTGATGTCGGGCGACCGCAAGCCGGCTCAACGCGTCGCACCCCTGGCGCTCGCGGCGCTCGGTGTGGTGTTCGGCGACATCGGCACCAGCCCTCTCTATGCCATGTCGGCCTGTTTCGTGGGTCCGCGGATGGCGGTAACACCGGAGCATGTGCTCGGCGTGCTGTCCCTGATCTTCTGGTCCCTGGTTCTGGTCATCCTGTTGAAGTACGTCACAGTGGTACTCAACGCAGACAACAAGGGCGAGGGCGGCGTATTGGCGTTGACCGCGCTGGTGATCAACACCGCGCGTGCGAGCCCGCGGCGCAAAGTCTACGGAACGATCGGCATTCTCGGCGCGTCGTTGTTCTTCGCGGACGGCGCCATCACCCCGGCGATCTCGGTGTTGAGCGCCGTCGAGGGCCTGCACGTCGCGGCGCCGGATGCGGAAATTCCGGTGTTGCCGATTACGATGATCGTCTTGGTCGGACTATTCATCATTCAGAAGAAGGGCACGGGGTCAGTCGGAAAAGTCTTCGGCCCGGTGATGCTGTTTTGGTTCGCGATCTTGGCGGTCATGGGCCTTCACTGGATCCTGCGCGAGCCGGTCGTGTTGTCGGCGATCGATCCATCCCATGCGATCGCCCTGCTGGCCCAGCATCAAGTCGGTTCGCTTGCGGTTCTGGCCGGCGTGTTTTTGTGCGTGACCGGCGGTGAGGCCCTGTATGCGGACATGGGTCATTTCGGCAAGGCGCCAATCCGCTGGGGCTGGATGTGCATCGTCATGCCGGCCTTGGTCATCAACTATTTCGGTCAAGGCGCGATGCTCATCGAGAACCCGGCGGCCATAAGCAATCCCTTCTATTTGATGGCGCCGGCATGGTCGTTATTGCCCCTGGTCGTCCTGGCCACCGCCGCCACCGTCATCGCGTCGCAGGCCGTCATCTCCGGCGTCTTCTCCGTGACCACGCAAGCGGTCAGCCTGGGCCTGCTGCCCCGCCTGCGCGTGGAGCACTCCTCCGCGTCTGTCGCAGGTCAGATCTATGTGCCCACCATGAATTGGATCTTGATGGTGGCGGCGCTGGCATTGGTCGTCGGATTCGGCAGTTCGGCGGCGCTGGGCGGAGCGTATGGCTTGGCCGTTTCCGGCGCCATGACCATCGTGACGCCGTTGACCTTGAGCCTCATCAAATCGCGAACGGGCAAGGACAGCCGCGTTCTGCGTACCGGATTGTCTCTGCTGTTCATCATCGACATTGCGTTCCTGCTTGCGAATTTGACCAAGCTCGAGGATGGCGGTTGGCTGCCGCTGGTGTCCGGACTGATTATTTTCTGGCTCATGCAAACCTGGCAGAGCGGGCGCGCATCGCTCCTGGCGCGCCTGCTGCGCGAGCAGAAACCGGTGCGTGATTTTATCGAGGACCTGAAGCTCGACCCGCCGGTTCGCGTGCCGGGCACATCGATCTTCTTGGATCAGAAGGCGTCCGGCATACCGCGTGCCTTGCTCAACAACATCAAGTTCAATCGCGTCATGCATGAACGGGTGGTGCTGCTGACCGTCGTCACCCGCGAGGTGCCGCGCGTCGCGGCGGCCAAGCGATTGACGGTCACGCCGGTTTGCGAGGGCATCGTTCGAGTCATCGCCCAGGTTGGGTTCATGGAGAAGCCCGACATCACCGCGATCTTGCGAGAGGCGGAGAGCCACAACGTGCCTTACGATCCCGAAAACACGACCTTTTTCTTGAGCCGCGAGGAATTGCTTCCGGGCCGCCGCTCCGACCTGACGCCGCTGCGGCGCAGAGCGTTCATGCAGATGGCGCGCGGCGCGCAGGTGATTGCGGACTACTATGGACTGCCGCCCAACCGGGTCATCGAGATCGGCACCCGGCTGGAAATCTAAACGGGCGGCCTCTCGGCGAGATCCAAGATTTTCACGCCGCCGTGCCCCGCCACGATCAGCATGTCGGCGCGGCGCCAGGCGAACAGACCCACCGTCACCACGCCTGCAATTTGATTCACGGCGGATTCAAAGGACTTGGGGTCGGTAATCTCGAGATTGTGGACATCCAAGATCGGATTGCCGTTGTCGGTGGTGACCCCTTCACGCCATACCGGCTGTCCGCCGAGCTTCACCAGCTGTCTCGCGACATACGAGCGGGCCATGGGTATGACCTCGACGGGCAGCGGGAAGCCGCCCAGCAGCGGCACCAGTTTGGAGTCATCGATGATGCAGATGAATCGCTTCGAGGCGGCGGCCACCACCTTTTCGCGCGTGAGCGCCGCTCCGCCGCCCTTGACCAGCACGCCGTCGGCGGTGGCCTCATCGGCGCCGTCGACATACAGCAGAAGATCGCCGGCGGTGTTGAGATCGAGTTCCTCGATGCCCGCGGCCTTGAGTTTTTCGGAAGTTTGGCGCGAGCTCGAGACTGCGCCGGAGAGCTGGATTTTACGGTCTTTCAGCACTTCGATGAGCTGATTCACCGTCGAGCCGGTGCCGATTCCCAACACCATGCCCGGTTCGATATAGGGGAGCGCGGCTTCAGCGGCGCGGCGTTTTTTTTCCGTTGAGTTATCCATTGGTGCGCGAAATTTCCGACCTCCAGAAACAACTGTGCCCGCTTACGCGGGCACAGTTGATTACTTTCGAAGGCTTACTTTTTCTTAGCGGCCTTTTTCTTTGCTACCTTCTTCTTCGCCTTCTTTGCTTTCGCTGCCATGATAGAAACTCCGTTATCGGGTTAGTCCGGGGTCCGAGTATATACACGAATAATTAATTTACAAGCAATAG
>DATHFW010000260.1:0-7413 GCA_035317945.1 Steroidobacteraceae bacterium
ATCTTTCAGGATCAGCGGCTCCATGGCTTCCTCGCCGATCTCGAAAAAGCTCGTCTGGCGCTGCACGATGCAGCGTGCGACCTTCACCAGGGTTTCGTTGCGGATTTCCAGGCTGCGCATCAGCCAGCGCGCTTCCTGCAATTGAGTGCGCAGCATCGCGTGATCGGGTGCGCGCGATATCAAGTTCGCATAGCCTTGGTTCACCCGCACGCGCGGCACGGTGGCTTGGTTGATTTCGACGACCCAGCCGTGATCGGTGCGGCGCACGAAAACATCGGGGATCACGTATTGCGCCTGGGTCGGATTGACCGCTGCCCCGGGGCGCGGGTGGCAGGAACGCACCAGCGCGAGCGCCATTTCCAAATCGCTTTCACTGCAGCGCAACTGCCTGCGCAGCAGCACCAACTGCTGGCCGGCCACCAGATCCAAATGCTCGAGAGCGACCCGAATAGCCACATCGCGCGCCGGTGTGCTCGGATCGAGCTGGCGAAGCTGCAGTGCGATGCATTCGCCCAAATTGCGGGCGCCTACCCCCGCTGGTTCCAGCGATTGCACGATTTTGAGCACCCGCTCCACTTCGCCTATGCCGGCCTCGATCTCCGGCAGCAGGCTCAAGCGTACGTCCTCGAGCGAGTCGTTCAGATAGCCATCGTCCGTAATGGCGTCGCAGATGACACGGGCAATGGCAATGTCGATGGCGGAAAGTTTGGCAAGTTCCAGCTGCTCGATGAGCTGCTCTTGCAGCGTTTGGCTGTGCTGGTCGCTGAAATCGCTGCTGCGATCGTCATCGCCGGACCAAGCTCGGTCGGACGGCCCGCTGGTTTGTTCGCCCCAAGCTTCGTCGGCAATCTCGACTTCCGGCGTTTCGCGCTGATCGACCGGTGTGCTGATGCCGTCCAACTCGGCATACTTCTCATCCAGGCGAACCGGCAGTTCTTCCCGCTCGCGCACCGTATCGGCCGTCTCCGCCTCGTCCTCTCCCTCGAGCATCACATTGGTCTCGAGCGTCTCGCGGACATGGGCCTGCAGGTCGAGCGAGGGTAGCTGCAGCAGCCGGATCGCCTGCTGCAGCTGCGGGGTCATGGTCAACTGTTGACCGATGCGAAGCTGCAGACTTGGCTTCAACATATCTCTTTCAGGCCCTTCCTATAATTTAAAGTCCTGACCCAAGTACACCTCACGCACCTGCGGGTTGGCAAGAATCTGGTCCGCAGAACCTGAAGCAAGAACGCTGCCTTGACTGACGATATAGGCTCTGGCGCAAATACCCAAGGTCTCCCTGACATTATGATCCGTAATCAGCACTCCGATGCCTTTGTCGGACAAGTGCTTGATTATTCGCTGAATATCGGCAACAGAGAGGGGGTCGACGCCCGCAAAAGGCTCGTCCAGGAGGATAAACTGTGGATCGGCCGCCAATGCCCTGGCGATCTCGACGCGGCGCCGTTCTCCGCCCGACAGGCTCAAGCCCAGGCTGTCGCGCACATGGCCGATATGCAACTCGCCCAGCAGCTCCTTCAGGCGGGCAGTGCGGCCGGCATCGTCGAGCCCCGGGCGGGTCTCGAGGATGGCCATGATGTTGTCCGCGACCGATAGCTTGCGGAAAACGGAAGGTTCCTGCGGCAAATACCCCAAACCCAATTGGGCACGGCGGTGCATGGGCATCCGGCTGATATCGCGATTGTCCAAAAAGATCTCGCCGTGCTCGCAGCGCGCCAGGCCCACGATCATGTAGAACGCAGTGGTCTTGCCGGCGCCGTTGGGACCCAACAGGCCGACGACTTCGCCGCTTTCGACCTCCAGGGACAAATCCCGCACTACCTGCCGTGATTTATAGCTCTTGGCGAGATTCAGGGCCCGCAATACGCTCATGGATTGGGCTTGGGCTGCTGGGATTTGGGCGGCGGCGGCGTGATGGTGATGCGCACCCGTTGCGAGTTCTGTTCCTCGGCCTCGGCAATCACCTTTTGCGCGAGAACGTCGTACTTCAGCGACTGCCCGCGGATTTCATTGTCGCCGTTGCTCAAATAGGCATTCTTCAAGAACCGCACCAAGTGCTTTGCCGCATCATAGTCGATGGTCTCCGCGTCGCCCTTGGCTAGTTTTCCGGTCTTGGCGACGGTTTGCTCGAAGGAGGCAGGCTTGCCGTTGACGACCGCCTTGCTCAGCACGCTGTTGACGAAGGTGATTTGCGCGTCGTCGGAGAGCAACAGACCTTGCTCGACCGTGATTTTGACGTTGCCACGAAAAGTCCAAACATTGTTTTCGAAATACAAGTCCGCGGAGCGCTGTTGGCTGGCTTGACCTTGATCGGCGGTGATCGACATGGCTCCTTGCGAGATGCGAATCTTGCTGAAGACCGCGCTGTTGGTCTTAAGGTCGATTGACGTCGACTGCGCGTCGAGCAATATCGGCGCTCGGGCGTCGCGGGCAACCGGGGCGGCGTTCGCCGGCGCCAGCTGTGCAAGCAGTGCGACCAGGGCAAGAAGTTTACGGGAGGAAACGGCCATTGACCTTCGATTCTAGGCGCATCGTGCGCTCTTTCAAATTCGCACTCAGACCGCGCGCGGTGAGAATGTGGCCGCCATAATCGATGCGCACGTCGCTTTTGGTGCTGGCAATGCCTTCTGGAACGTTGTAGCTCAAAAGGTCGGTGCGGATCACCGCGGTGCCCGGTGTGCCCGGATTCTCGCCCTGCAGCCGCACGTTGCCGGCGACATCGATGACCTTGCCGCCGGGTTGAACATGGGCCGTGTCGCCGATCAGGACCCATGCCTGGCCGCCGGGCGCGTCGTAGTTCACGCGCACGTTGTACAGCTCGACTTCGTTGCCATGCGCAATTTGATCGATGCGTTCAGCCTCGACTCGGATGCTGGGCGCGCCGCTCGCATCGTAGTCGGTGAGAATGGCGTGCTTGAGGTAGTAGCCCGGGAGTTCTGCCGGCTTGCCGGCGCCGGGTGCCAAGGGGCGATGGCTGGGCGAACTCAGTATCCACGTGCTGATCACCAGAGCCGCGACCGCAAGCACCGTAAATACGCGGAAAAACATTAGCGGTCCCCGGCGCGGGCGCGCAGCAGGGCGTCGCACAGTTCGCGCACCGCGCCCAAGCCTCCAGGCAAACGCGCAATCCAGTGTGCCGCAGACAACACGACGGGGTGGGCATCCGCCACCGCTGCCGCGAATCCGACCGCTGACATCAAGGGCAGATCAGGGGTGTCATCGACGATGCAGGCGCAGTTCAGGGGGTCCACTTTGAGGCGTTTCGTCAATTGCTTGAGGGCGGCGAGCTTGTCGCTGCATCCTTGGACTATCGTGGGCACGCGCAGTTCGCGCAAGCGTGCCGCCGTCGCGGCAGAACGTCTGCCGCTGAACGCCGCCACCTGCACACCCGCGGCCATGAGCAGTTTGATGCCGTGGCCGTCCCTGACATGAAACACTTTTAGCGCCTCGCCTTTGGCGCCGAAGTACAGCCTGCCGTCGGTGAGCACGCCGTCGACATCCAAGATCAAGAGTTGGATGTTCGACAGCGGCGTGGCCTTGCGTGCTTTCAAAATACGCCCGCGCGCAGCAAATCGTGCACATTGAGCGCGCCGACAAGTTTGGCATCTGCGTCGAGCACCACCAGTGAAGTAATGCTGTAAGTCTCCATCAAGTGCACCGCTTCCGCCGCCAGCATGTTCGGACGCACCGACTTGGGATTGAGCGACATGACTTGATCGATGCGGGTGGTATGCAAGTCCGTCGCGCGATCGAGCGCACGCCGCAAGTCTCCGTCCGTGAACACACCAAGCACGTGCATGGAGTCATCGACAATGGCCGTCATCCCCAACCGCTTGGAGGTCACCTCCATCAGGCCCTCCACCAGCGTGGCGTCGGCCCGCACCGCCGGCACATCCTTGCCTGAGCGCATGACGTCCTTCACGTACCAGAGGCGGCGGCCCAAGGCGCCGGCAGGGTGCGAGCGCGCAAAGTCCTCCTCGGTGAAGCCGCGCGCCTTCAAGAGCGCCACGGCCAGCGCATCACCTACCGCGAGAGCTGCCGTGGTGCTGGCGGTGGGCGCGAGGTTCAGGGGACAGGCCTCGGCCGGGACCCGGATGTCCAGGTGGACGGTGGCGACGCGCGCCACCGCGGAATCCGAATTTCCCGTGAAGGCGATCAAGGGCACGCCCAGCCGTTTGATGATGGGTAGGATGGTGAGGATTTCAGCGGTTTCGCCGGAATTCGACAGGGCCAGCACCACATCATCACGCGTGATCATGCCGACATCCCCGTGGCTTGCCTCACCGGGATGCACGAAGAACGACGGCGTGCCGGTGCTGGCGAGGGTAGCGGCGATTTTGCCGCCGATATGACCGGACTTGCCCATGCCCGTGACGACGATGCGGCCCCGGCAGTTAAGACAAATGCGGCAGGCACGTGCAAAATCCGTCCCGAGCCGCGGCAGTTGCGCGCGCAATCCGTCGATCTCGATGGTGAGCGCCTGGCGTCCGAGGTCGACGAGGTCCTCATCGGTATAGTCGGGATTCATTGGGGAATGATACAGCGGATGCTGATTCCCGCCGACTCTAAGAGGTAAGCTTGGGCAATATTAAGGAGAGGGCATGAGTCCACAACAGGTAGCGGAAATCATCGAGGCAGGCTTGGGCGGCAGCCAGGCAATGGTGACCAGCGAAGATAATGTGCATTTCGAGGCCATCGTGGTTGCGCCGGCCTTCATCGGCAAGAAGCCGATACAGCGGCACCAGATGGTGTATTCCACGCTGGGCGCCGCGGTGGGCAACGAGATTCACGCGCTTGCGCTGCAAGTATTCACCCCCGACGAATACACCAGGCAGGGCCGTGGATAAGCTGCAGATTCACGGCGGGATCGCACTCGAAGGCGAGATCCGCATTTCAGGAGCCAAGAACGCGACCCTGCCGATTTTGGCGGGCTGTTTGTTGGCGGATGGACCGGTGACGGTGTCGAATGTCCCGCATCTGCAGGACGTCACCACCATGATCGAGTTGCTCGGACGCATGGGCGTTTCCGTGACCATCGATGAAAAGATGCGCATCGAAGTCGATGCCTCGACCATCAAAGAGTATTTCGCGCCGTATCAGCTGGTGAAAACCATGCGTGCGTCGATTCTGGTCCTAGGTCCCCTATTGGCGCGCTTCGGTGCGGCGGATGTCTCCTTGCCCGGCGGTTGCGCCATCGGTGCACGCCCCGTCAACATCCATGTCGCCGGCCTGCAAGCCATGGGCGCCGATATCCATATCGAAAACGGCTACATCAAGGCCCGCGCCGGCCGCTTGAAGGGCGCGCGCCTGGTGCTGGAAACCGTCACGGTCACCGGCACCGAAAATCTCATGATGGCCGCGACTTTGGCCGACGGTGAGACGGTGCTCGAAAATGCCGCGCGCGAGCCCGAGGTGGTCGATCTGGCGAATTTCTTGATCGCCATGGGCGCCAAAATCAAAGGCGCCGGCACCGACACGATTGTGATCGAAGGGGTGAAGCGCTTGAACGGCACCGCCTATGAGGTGTTGCCCGATCGCATTGAAACCGGCACGTATCTCGTGGCGGGCGCCATTACCGGCGGCCACATCCGTGTGAAAAATACCCGGCCGGAGCACCTGGATGTCGTCATCGACAAGCTGAAGGAAGCCGGCGCCACGGTCGGCGTCGGCGATACCTGGATCGAAGTGGATATGCGGGGTCGCAGGCCCAAAGCCATCGACATTCGTACCGCCCCGTATCCGGCTTTCCCGACCGACATGCAGGCGCAGTTCGCGGCGCTCAACACCGTGGCGAACGGCGTCGGCACCATCATAGAAACGATTTTCGAGAATCGCTTCATGCACATGCTGGAGATGCGCAGAATGGGCGCGGAAATCCGCCTCGAAGGCAATACCGCCATCATCAAGGGCGTCGAGCGGCTCACCGCGGCGCCGGTGATGGCCACCGACTTGCGTGCCTCAGCCAGTCTGGTGCTCGCCGCACTGGTGGCGGACGGCCGCACCGACATCGAGCGTATTTATCACATCGATCGCGGCTATGCGGCCATCGAGGAAAAACTTCAGCAATTGGGTGCGAAAATCCGCCGTACGCCTTGACAGCGCGAGTGGCTATTGCGATTGGGATTGGACCGGCCGGATGGGGCGCTCCAAAACCGTCAGTTTGATCTTGTAGCTCTGCAGCGCGTGGCGGCCTTCGAGTTCCACTTCGGCGCCGGGTTTGAGCGCAGAGACGCGGGCGACGAGATCTTGCGCGCTGTGCACCGGCTCGCCCGCCAACGCGGTGACCAAATCGCCGGGCCGCATTCCAGCCTCATACGCCGGACTCTTGACCAGAATGTTCACCACGGTAACGCCGCCGGCGGCGGTTCCCACCTGCGCTGACTGCTCATCGGTGAGGTCCTGAGGTACGAAGCCCAGCCAGCCGCGCACCACGTGGCCGTTCAGGAGGATCTGCTCCATGACGCCGCGCACCAGATTGACGGGAATGGCAAAGCCGATGCCCTCGGGACCGCCATAGGTGCGATTGAGCACAGCGGTGTTGATGCCGACCAAGTCACCGTGTGCGTCGATCAGCGCGCCGCCGGAATTGCCGAGATTGATGGCCGCATCGGTTTGGATGAAGTTCTCAAAGGTCGCCAGCCCCAGCTGGCCGCGCCCCGTGGCGCTCACGATGCCCTGCGTAACGGTCTGACCGATGCCGTAGGGGTTGCCGATGGCGAGCACGATGTCGCCGACCCGCAGGGTATCGGATCGGCCCATGGGCATGATGGGCAGGTCGCCGATCTCAAGATCGAGAATCGCAATGTCCGTATCGGGGTCCTGGCCGACGACGGTCGCATCGGCAATGCGTCCGTCGGCAAGCTGTACGCGGATCGAGTCGGCGCCAGCAATCACGTGCTGGTTGGTCACGATGGTCCCCATCGCATCGACGATCACGCCTGAACCCAAGCTGCGTTCGACGCGACGGCGATAACTCGGCCAATAGTCGCCGAACAATTGATTCAGCGGCGCCGCTTGCGTGCGTTCCCTGACCACCCGCGCCGTGTAAATATTGACCACCGCGGGCGAGGCGCGCGTGACCGATTCAGCAAAACTCTGCATGACCACGCTTGGGGTGGGCGCGACGGTTTGCGGCGGTGGCGCAACATTCACGGGGGGCGGCGGCGCGGCGGTGTGTGCACCCAACAACGTCGGGTTCCACCAAACCACGAGAAATGCCACGGCCAGGCCGACCACGACCGCTCTGACCAAAATGCTGACGAGGACGCGCGTGTTCTGCAATTAAAGATCGCTCCTCGAGCCTTAAAGGGTATCTGCGTAACTGTGTATAATGCGCTCCCAATATTCATTGGGAAACACTGCCGCCATAGGGGTTTGCGTGAAGAATTGTCAACTATTTTCGAGGGCGATCGC